>JBGPOB010000300.1:0-4577 GCA_041487815.1 Xanthobacteraceae bacterium
AACGCGCTCGGTGTCCTGGCAATACAGCGCCTTGTAGGGCGCATAGCCGGCGCCGAGGTCGAGACTGCCGATGCCGCGGTCGGCGTAGTGCGCGATCATCTTCGCCAGCAGGATAAGTCCGGGGCTCCATTGGCGCGCCGGCCCGGTGGTGTATGAAATGAACATGCACGACGTGCGGCGTCCATCGTTGATGCCGCCGAAGACCGCAATAATGTCGCCTTCCGCCTCGAGTGCGCGAAGTTCGATGACCGGGGCGCCTGCGGCGAGGCCGTCGTTGCATGCCGCGCGCAGGAATTCCAAGATGCTTTTGTCTTCAAACGCATTGCGGATACCCTGGTCGGCGAGATGGGCGGCCTTCTGTTGCAGAAATGCCGCGAGAATGCGCTCGACCTCCGCGGGCGTCGTCGCCTCGAGCGCGCGAAATTGCGGCAGCTCCTGCAGCTTGCGTTCCTTGGCGCGCAGGCGTTTGCGCATCGACCCGGACGAGCAGGCCTTGAGCGCCTGCGGGCCGGCATGTCCCTCGAAATTCGCAACATAGACGTCGTCGGGGCCGCGTTGATGCGGCAACAACGCCAGTGGATTGTCAAAGGCGCCAAGCCGGGAGGGCTGCACGATGAAGCGGTAGACGTCGATACGGTGGCGATCCGCAACCAGGGACAACACGGCGCGTAGCTCGTCGGCGGTGACGGCGGCGGCGATGTCACGCTGCCAAATAGCCGAATTGAGATTGGCGTGGGTGCCGCCGAAGAAACTCGCAATCGTCAGGCCGGCGCGGCGCTGGCGTTCGAGCGGCAACACGAACAACGGCGCATCGCGCGCGTCGCGCGCAACGATGATGAGCGGCAGGCCGCCTTGCCGGCTGCTGACATGCTGATGCCACAGCGACACCCACCGGTAGCGCTGATAGGGCGTCATCAGCGCATTCGATGCTTCCAGATGCAGCCATGCGGGTTGTGCGCTCGCGAAATTCTCGAACGTTTCCACCCGCGCAATCCGCACCGCTGCCGTTGGCGCGGCAGCCGCAACGGCGCTTAATTCGGAGGCATCTGGGCGATAGACGACGTTCATGCCGCGGGCTTTAAAATGAATTCCGGCCACAATCTTGACGGCAACATCGCAGACATTCATCAACAAATAGTTGGCTGCAGAGGCTGAGTTTTTGCCTGGAACTCGTGGGACCGCTTAAAACAGCGCTCGCGCGCATGGGCCTGGAGGCGCTCTATTTCTCGGGCGTGCACGGGCTGATGCACGCCTATGGCGGGGGGATGGGCGTCATCCTCGCCGCCCACCACGTGCGGCCGCCGCGGCGTGGCGGATTTCAGCCCAACAGGCATCTGGAGATCGACCCGAGATTTCTCGAAAGACTGATCATCCGATTGCGCCGTGCGGATTTTGATGTTGTCTCGCTCGATGACGTTCCGCGTCGACTAAACGCGCCCAAACGGGCCAATCGTTTCGTTTGTTTCACGCTCGATGGCGGCTACCGCGATCAGGCCGAGCACGCTTGGCCGATATTCAAGAAATTCGATGTGCCGTTTACGCAATTCGTCGTGACTAGTTTCGCCGACAGGTTGGGTTTGTTGTGGTGGCGCGTGATCGAGTCGGTCATCGCGGAAAACGATCAGATCGTATTGTTGGCGGACGGCAGGGAGCAGCGCCTGGATTGTCGCAGCAAACGCGAAAAGCAAAAACTATTCAACGCGCTCGTGCGATGGTTGCGTCAACGCGATACGGATAGCGAAATTCAGGCGTTCGTTCGCGACCTTGCGCGGCGCTATCATGTCGAATGCGACGATATCTGTGCGCATTGGTGCCTGCCCTGGGATGCGATCGCTGAAATTGCAAGGGATCCGCTGGCTACAATCGGCGCCCAATCGGTCAATTACCCGATGCTGGCGAAGCTGCCCGAACACAAGGTCGCTGCCGAGCTCAGCATGAGCCGGGCCGTCATCGAGAGCGCGGTCGGCATCCGGCCGCAACATTTTTGCTATCCGTTTGGGCAGCGCGATGCCGCCGGCCCGCGCGAGTTTCGCATTGCGCGCGAGCTTGGCTACCGCACGGGACTGACCGCCCGCTTCGGGGTGCTATACCGCGAACACGCAAGCAATCTTCACGCGTTGCCGCGCGTGCCGCTCGGCGGCGGATTTCAGAAGCCGCGCTATGTGCGCGCGATGTCATCGGGCGTGCCCTCGATGTTGTGGAACCGGTTCAAGCGGCTCGATGTAGGTTAGGGCGTGAAGCCGGAAAAGCCTGCCCCGGACGTGTTCCGGGGGTTGCAGACGTTCCCGCCTGCGCGAAGCCCGGTTCGATAGCGCGCCTGCGGTAAGGTGCTTCGGCGGGCGAAGGCAGGTCGGACGAGGGCACGCCGCGATCAAAGTGCTGGCTGAGCAAGCCACCTCAATGCGCCCCGATCAATCTCTAGTGTGGTGGTTCAGAAGTTCCCTCCATTGCAGCCGCGAGTCCGTCAAGGGAACTTCTGAACCAAAACCACACTAGAACTAATAACTTGCTAGTGTCCTTTCGAATCCGAAGTTCGCCCACGCGGGTGCTGCGAATTAATGCGAACTTCGGATTCGGGACACTAGGCGTCCGGCCGCGCCATCCAGCTCACGAGGGCCATCGCCGGCAGCACCCAGCCAAGACCGGCGACGACGTAGTACGCGAATTCGGCGATGCGGTTGCCGCCGAGCGGCAGCGCCTGTGCCAGCGCCATCGCCAGCAGCGCCCAGACGACGACCAAAGCGAGGAGCGCGGCCGTCCCGATCAGCTTGCGTGTTCGAATTCTCATGGTTGGCTGTAAAGGTTCGATCGATGTGGCGATTGCGGCGCTGAATGCCGATCTATAGGGTCGCGCCCTACCAAAGCAAGCGGCGAAATTTGTTGGGTTAGAATGCGCGCTGACGTTTCGGACGATACCCATCAACGTGCGATCCGCGCGTGGTTGATGATCGTTGCGGCGCTGGTGTTTGCCCTGGTCGTCGTCGGCGGCGCGACCCGGCTCACGGAGTCGGGATTGTCGATCGTGGAGTGGCGCCCGGTCGCCGGCGTCTTGCCGCCTTTCACGCACGATGCGTGGCAGGGCGAGTTCGAAAAATATCAGATGATCCCGCAGTACGCGCGCCACAACCTCGGCATGACGCTCGCCGAGTTCAAGACCATCTATTGGTGGGAATGGACGCATCGATTGCTTGGCAGGTTCGTTGGGGTCGCCTTCCTTGCGCCATTTCTATGGTTTCTGTGGCGCGGCTGGATCGGCGGCGGATTGGGCGTGCGGCTTTGGGGCATATTCGGCCTCGGCGCCCTGCAAGGCGCGGTTGGCTGGTGGATGGTGGCATCGGGGCTCGCCGATCGAACCGAAGTCTCGCAGTATCGCTTGGCGACGCATCTCACGCTGGCGTGCCTGATATTCGTGGCGCTGATCTGGACGGCGCGCGGCCTTGACGCGGCGTCGCGTCCGCCGGCGCCGGCGCGCATTCGCATCGCCGCGCGTGCAATACTGGCGCTGCTTGTGCTGCAAATCTATCTTGGCGCCATCGTCGCGGGCCTGCGCGCCGGCCTCATCTACAACACCTGGCCGCTGATCGACGGGGCGCTGCTGCCGGAAGCGGGACGGCTGTGGTTCGAGACGCCGCTGTGGCGCAACTTTTTTGAGAATGCGCTGACGGCGCAGTTCGACCATCGCATGGCGGCATACGCGCTGTGGCTGCTGGCGTTCCTGCACGTTGCCGACGCCGTGCTGACGCTCGGGCGCGGACCTGTCGTGAACCGTGCCTGGCTCATGCTGGCGGCGATGACGGCGCAAGTCGCGGTCGGCGTTGCAACATTGTTGTCGCAAGCCCAGATTGACCTTGCGCTGGCACATCAGACAATGGCGATGCTGCTGCTTGCCATTGCGGCCGAACATGCCCATTACGTCGGTCGCGGGCGTCCTGCCGCAAGTGTCGGCGCGATCACGCCTCGACCAGCGCCTGTTCCAGATCCGCGATGATGTCTTCCTTGTCCTCGATCCCGATCGACAGCCGCACCACGTCCGGGCCGGCACCGGCAGCAATGAGCTGCGTGCCGGTGAGCTGTTTGTGCGTGGTCGAGGCCGGATGAATGATCAGCGATCGCGTGTCGCCGATGTTGGCGAGGTGCGAAAACAGCTTGACGTTGGAAACCAGCCTGACGCCGGCCTCGTAGCCGCCCGTGAGGCCGAACGTGAAGACCGCGCCGGCCCCCTTCGGCACGTATTTTTTCGCAAGCGCGTGGTAGCGATCGCCGGCAAGCCCTGGGTAGCTCACCCAGGCGATCTTGGGGTGCCTGGCAAGCCATTCGGCGACCGCCTGCGTATTGTCGCAGTGGCGCTGCATGCGCAGCGGCAGGGTTTCGATGCCGGTGAGGATCAGGAACGCATTCATCGGCGACAGCGCCGGGCCGAGGTCGCGCAACGCCAGCACGCGGCAGGCGATCGCGAATGCGAAATTACCGAACGTCTCGTGCAATACGATGCCGTTGTATTCCGGGCGCGGCGCGCACACCATCGGGTAGCGCTTTTCGCGCGACCAGTTGAACGTGCCGGCATCGACGATCAATCC
>JBGPOB010000301.1:0-4559 GCA_041487815.1 Xanthobacteraceae bacterium
GAAATAGCAAATGTTGGTGTAGTTGATGTTGCGATTTACCGTGTAAGTCACGCGATCACCGCACACCGTCTGGCGCAAAGTGTCGGCGGCTTCACAGACACGAGAAAAATCGTCCCCGCGTGCGGCAAAGAGCGTCGTGACATCGGCTTCGCCGATGCCAACGCCCGCCGCGGCACGGCGCAAAATGTCCTCCAACGGGTTGTTGCACCGCACGTCGTATGAGGCGACCGGAAACCGCAACGGCGACGCGAGGCTGCTTCCCGAAGTCCATGTGTCGGTACGAGCGAACCCCTCCGAGTCACATGCGCGCAAGACTGGACCGCGCAGCGATGGATCAAGCCATCGGTCCGCCGCATGAATGTAGCTCGGGTAGATCGCGAGCCGTTCGACCAGCAACTTTCCCGCCTCGGCTGTGCGCGTCGCCAACGCCTCGATCTCGGGCCAGGGGGCTTCCGGATTCACGTGATCCGGCGTTACCGGCGAGACACCGCCCCAGTCATTGATCCCCGCCGCGATCAGGCCGACGAGCGGTCCGCTGCTCAGATTCGGCGGCGCCTGGATGTTCATTGTCGGCCCGAAGACTATGCGCGCCACGGCGATCGTCCACAAATGCTCCGAGCGATCCGGTTCGGGAACGTGCGCCATTCGCGTTCCCGGTTTCGGCTTGAAATTCTGAATAATGATTTCCTGAATATGGCCATGCTCGTCATGGAGCGCGCGCAACGCCAGCAGTGCCTCAATCCGCTCGCGCCTGGATTCACCAATGCCGATCAGGAGTCCCGACGTGAACGGCACGTTCGCGACACCTGCATCGCGGATCGACCGCAAGCGAACGGCCGGCTGCTTGTCCGGAGAACCGAAGTGCGGACCGCCTTTCAATGATAATCTGTCGGCGGCGGTTTCAAGCATGATCCCCAGCGAGACGGCAACGCTCCGCAGCGATTGGATCTCGTCGGCCGACATTACGCCCGGATTGAGGTGAGGCAGCAGGCCCGTCTCCTCGTGGACGAGCTTGGCCATCGCCGCCAGATATTGGTGCGTGGTCGCGTATCCCAGTCGCTCAAGCGCAGCGCGCGCGGCGCGATACCTCAGTTCGGGCTTGTCGCCCAGCGTAAACAGCGCCTCCTTGCATTCCGCGCGGACGCCGGCGCGGGCAATCTCCAGGACCTGCTCAGGCGAAAGATATGCGGATGTCATCCGGCCCGGCGGACTCGCAAAGGTGCAATAGTGGCAGGAATCGCGGCACAGCTTGGTCAGCGGGATGAAAACCTTGCGCGAATAGGATATCAGCTTGCCGTGGCCGCGATCGCGCAACTGTGCGGCAACATTCATCAACGACGACAAATCATCGTTGTTCGACAGCGCTAGCGCTTCCTCGTCGGTCGGCTCATGCCCCGCAAGAACGCTGTCCAGGAAATCTCGCGACACCGTCATTCTCCCGCCCTGCGTTCATAGGATGGCACGGGCGCGATCGCTCCTTCATTCCGCTTGGTGACCAGCGCCAATCCATTGCGTTCCAGAAAAGCCCGCGTACGGGTGGACGATCGCAATTGCGTGAATGCGGCAATGTCCTCCGGCCAGTCGATGTCAAGAGCAATCCCCGGCAGACGTACGACCGTCGGCTCAATTCCGTGCTGACGCGCGACGCGCAGGTGCGGATGGAAGCTGTCGTCGCCGAATGATAACGGCACCGCGTCGGGCGGTGACACCAGAATGGCGTTCGAACCTTTGTCGTCATGAGATGGCGCGATGGTGAATCCCCGCCCCGTCCGATGGATCTTGATAAGCTCCGAAATTTCGCCGGCGGTAACCAGCGGGATGTCGCCCGGCACTTGCAGCATTCCGCTGCGCCCCTCCGCTGCCAACTGCCGTGCCGCCGAGGCAACGGCCGCGGTGTGGCCGGCTTGCGGCCCGTCTGGCATGATGCGTGCGCCATAGCGCAAGGCAATCGCGCTCACGGCGGGATCGACCGTGACAACCACAATCCCAGACAGACCGCACGCGCCGGACAATGCCTCGACCACGTCCTCGAACATTGCCAACGCCAGTCCCGAGCGCAGCTGCGCCGGAACAAGCCCTGCGAGGCGCTGCTTGGCGCCGGCGGTTATCTTGACCGGCACCACCGCCCAGATATCCGTCGCGCCGGTCATTGCACGCTCCCGCCGACGTTGATACGCCGCGGCTTGACCGTCAGACAATCCGCAAATTCCAACACGGCGCGCGCCAGACGTTCGCGGTCCTCGAGGCTCCGCATCAGGATATTCGTCGCTTGCACGGGAACGCAGAAGGCGGCGGTGGCGTCGGCATCTTCCTCGTGAACCATGAAGCCCGTAATGATGTCCCGATAGTACTCCGCGACCGCGGGCGCACTCACCGCCAGCCCAAGCTCGCGCATCATTTTGGCCGTCGGCCCCTTGACCGCGCGCCCCGCGATGATGGGAGAAACGGCGACCACCGGGACATCGACCGCCGCAAGCGCTGCGCGCACGCCCGGCACCGCCAGAATAGGATCGATGCTGATGAAGGGATTGGATGGACAGATAACCACGGCTCTGAGCTGCGGATTTTTCAACGCGGCAAGGAATCCAGGAACTGGCACTGCGGCGGCCGCACCGTCGAACGCGAATCCCGTCACCACCGGGATTGATTGCCGGCGCACAAAATAGTCCTGAAAGTCGAGGACGCCATCTGGGGTCGCAACCTTGGTGCGCACGGGGTTGTCGGTCATCGGCAGAAGAGTGACCTCGATGCCGAGGCGCCGTGCGATGTCAGCTGTGATTGCGGACAATGGCTCGCCGCTTTTCAACCGCCTGGTCCGTTCCACATGCATCGCCAGGTCACGATCGCCGAGCTTGAACCACGTCTCGCCTCCGATTTCACCTAACGCGGTCATGAACGACCAAGTTTCGTCGCGGCGCCCCCACCCGGTCTGCAGGTTGTCGACGCCGGCAAGCGCATAAGTCAACGTATCGAGGTCGGGCGAGATGAAAAAGCCGAGATGCTCGAAGTCGTCGCCGGTGTTGGCAACGATCGTGAGCAATCCCGGCGGCAGAACCCGACTGAGGCCAAGCGCAAGCTTCGTGCCTCCAACCCCGCCTGACAGGGCAACAACGGTTCCGCTGCGAGCCGGGTCAATCGTCAATGTCTGCGGTTTCCGAGCCATGCAGCACCGATCAGCGAAACAGATCGTCGGCCGCCGAACGGATCAGTGTGCGTGCGGCATTGGGCGTATCGGTCAAACTGAAACCGGAGGCCAGCACCACCGGAAATCCCTCGCTCGCCTGTCCCATCAAAAGCGATGCCGCCGACGCGATCTCATCGGCAAACGCCGTATCGCTCACCCGCAGCGGCCGCCCATAGAGGTCCAGCTGGCCCCGCAAGTCGCGGAGCGCAGGCAGTCCGGCCGCGCCAAGGGCGACGCCGACGGTCCCTCTCCGCCAGGGCCGGCCAAAACTATCGTTAATGACGACGGCGAGATGTTTACCGAAATGCGCAGCGAACGTGGCTCGCATTGCCTCCGCACTGTCGTCTGGATCCTCCGGAAGCAACAGCACCAGCTCGCCACCAGGCTTCGGTGGCACGTTGGAGCGATCGACACCGGCATTCGCCATGATGAAGCCGAGACGGTGCTCGACGATAAGTACGCCAGGAGCCTGCCTTAGCACGCGCGTCGATTCCGAAAGAATGACTTCGACGAGGCGAGGGTCCTTGTCAACGGCGAGCGCCAACTCGAGCGCGCGCGCCGAAGGTGTCACCGACGTCAAATCGACATAGCGGCCTTGCGATTTCGAAACCACTTTCTGCGCCACCACAAAGACATCGCCGTCGCGCGGTACAATGGAGCTGCGCGCCAGCGCAGCAATGACGATGGCGTTCAGATCATCGCCCGGTTGAAGGAGCGGGATGTCCGGAACGACGGTGAAAGTCAATCGCTCGGACGCAAGCATGATTATCCAACCGCGACCCGCAGGCGAGGAATCACGAGTTCTCCGAAAAGGCGAAGGAAACGGCCTTGATCGGGTCCGGGCGCGTGAAAGACGAGGTGGCGAAAGCCAAGGTCAACGTAAGCCTTGATCCTCTCAACATGCTCGTCGGGATCGCTGGACACGATCCAGCGCTTGGCCGCGCGCTCCACAGGCACGGCGGCGGCAAGCTTTTCCATCTCGAGCGGATCTTCCACGGACATCTTTTCTTCCGGCGAGAGGGCCAGCGCCGCCCAATGCTGCGTGTCCTGCAATGCGCGCGTACGGTCTGTATCAAAGGAGACTTTCATCTCGATCATTCGATCGATGGAATCGCTGGCGCGTCCAGCAGATTGCAGGCCGGCGGCGACGTTGGGGAGCAACGTCTCGGTGTAAAGCTCCCGTGCCTTTCCGCTGGTGCAAATATAGCCGTCGGCAACTTCGCCTGCCATCTTGGCCACCGTCGGACCGGACGCGGCGACATAGATCGGCGCGGGAATCTTGGGTCGGTCGTAGATCGTGGCATTTTCGGTGCGGTAGTATTGCCCCTGATACGATACCCGTTCCTCGCGCCACAAACGGCGAATGAGCTCAATC
>JBGPOB010000302.1:0-4548 GCA_041487815.1 Xanthobacteraceae bacterium
ATGCGTCCAATATCGCGGCCGTGATCGTGGAGCCGGTGGCGGGCTCAACGGGGGTGCTGATCCCGCCCAAAGGGTATCTCCAGAAACTGCGCCAGATCTGCGACAAGCACGGCATTCTCCTGATCTTCGACGAAGTCATCACCGGCTTCGGCCGGCTCGGCCACGCCTTTGCCGCCGAACGCTATGGCGTTACGCCGGACCTGATCACGTTCGCGAAAGGCATCACCTCCGGCACGGTGCCGATGGGCGGCGTGATCGTGAAGGATGCAATTCACGCCGCGTTCATGCGCGGGCCGCCGCGGGCGATCGAACTGTTCCACGGCTACACCTATTCGGCGCATCCGCTCGCCTGCGCGGCGGGGCTGGCGACGCTCGACCTCTATCGCGAGGAAAACCTGTTCGCGCGCGCGAATGCGCTGGCGCCGAAATTCGCCGCCGCCGCCATGACGCTGAAGGGCCTGCCCCACGTCCTCGACATCCGCGCCGTCGGACTGGCGGCGGCGGTCGATCTTGCGGCGAAGCCGGGCGATCCCGGCGCGCGCGGCTACGCGGTCATGGAACGCGCCTTTCACGACGAAAATCTCCTGGTGCGCGTTACCGGCGATACGATCGCGCTGTCGCCGCCGTTGATCGTCAGCGAAAGCCAGATCGGCGAAATGTTCGACAAGCTCGCGCGCGCGATCAAGGCCGCCGGTTGAAGCGGCCGCCACGACTTTGCGGCGGCTTGCGGTCGATCAAATGCTGCCTTATTGCGCCCTGATATACGACGCATGGTTGTGAACGCAGTAGCAAGCACCGCCAAATGATTGCCGCCGGAGGATTGTCGTGAGCCGCCGTACCATCGCCGTTCTGGTCGTCATCATTGCTGCGGCGGCCGCGGCGGCCTGGTGGTGGCGTCTGGAAAGCGCGCGCGAAGTTGCGGCGGTGGCGCCCTATCGCGGGACGGCGGTCGAGATCGTCTATGCCACCGGCGCGGTGCAGCCGGTGCGCTGGGCGAAAGTCACGAGCCTCGTGCGCGACCGCATTGTCGAAATCTGCGACTGCGAGGGCAGGGAAGTCAAAAAGGGCGACGTGCTGGTGCGCCTCGACGACCGCGAAGCGCGCGCGCAGCTTGGCGATCTGCGGGCGCGCGAGGAATTTTTACGGCGCGAACTCTCGCGTGTCACCGAACTTTCGGCGCGCGGATCCGCGACCACGCAGGCGCTCGAACGCGCTTCGATGGACCTGCGCCAGCTCGAGGCGCAGATCGCAGTGCAGACCGAACGCATCAGCGACTTCACCATCGTCTCTCCGATGGACGGCATCGTGCTGCGGCGCGACGGAGAGGTCGGCGAAATTGCCGAGGTTGGGCAGGTGCTGGTGCGCGTCGGCGTTCCGAAGCCGCTTGAGATCGTCGCCGAGGTCAACGAAGAGGACATTCCGCGGGTTGTGCTCGGGCAAACGGCGCTGCTGCGCACCGACGCGTTCAAGGAACGTCCGCTCGAGGGCAAGGTTCGCGAGATCACGCCGATGGGCGATCCGGTCGCCAAGACCTTCCGCATCCGCATTGCGTTGCCCGACGACACCCCGCTCAAGCCGGGCATGAGCGTGGAGGCCAACGTGGTGAGCCGCGAGAAGCCCAATGCGCTGCTGGTGCCGGCGGATGCCGTTGCGGGCTCTACGGTCTATGTGGTCGTGGGCGATGTCGCGCGCCGGCGCGAGGTCACGGCCGGCATTCGCGGAACGCGCGCGGTCGAGATTCTCGCAGGTCTCGGCGAGAGCGATCGGGTGGCTTCGCCCGCACCGGCCGGTGCCGGCACGGACGTCCGCATCCGCGTGATAGAGCGGCAGGTGCCGGCGCCATGAACCTCGTCTTCGACATTGCCTGGACGCATGTGCGCAACCGCGCGCGGCAAACGCTGGTCGCGGTCGCCGGCGTGGCCACCGGCGTCGGCTTCTCGATCATGATGGCGTCGCTGATGCAGGGTTCGCAGGACGATTTCATCCGTCAGCTCGTCAATGCGCTGCCCAACATCACGGTTTCGGACGAGCAGCGCAGTCCGCCGCCGCAGCCGGCGGAAGCGGCCTTTGCCGCCGCCGAACTGCACGGGCTTACGCCGGAGGCCAAGCGCCGCGGCATCAAGAATCCGCTGGCAATGATCGCCGCGCTCGAAGGCTGGGTGCCGGGCGGGATCGCGCCATCGGTCAAGACGCAGGTGATCATCCGCTATGCCGCGCGCGATATCTCGACCAGCGTTATCGGCATCGACCCTGGCCGCGAGGCGCGCGTCTCCGACCTGCCGAAGCAAATGCGCGCCGGCACGCTGACCGCCCTCTACCGCGCCACCAATGCCATCATTCTCGGCGACAAGCTCGCGGACAAGATCGGTGCCCGGGTCGGCGCCAACCTGACCCTGAGTTCGAGCGAAGGCACGACGCTGACTGCGCAGGTCGTCGGCATCTTTCACTCCGGCGTGCGCCCGATCGACGAGGCGACCGCCTACGTTCTGGTCAAGACCGGGCAGATTCTGGCGCAGCAGACCGGGCTGGTGAATGAACTCCACGTGCGACTCGCCGATCCGATGGCGTCGCGCGAGGTCGCGTCGCGGATCGAGCGCGATGTCGGCTACAAGACCGTGTCATGGCAGGAGGCGCATGAGGATCTCTTGAGCACGTTCGTGATCCGCAATGTCATCATGTACACCGTCGTCGGCGCCATCCTGCTGGTCGCGAGCTTTGGCACCTACAACATCATCTCGACCATCACCCACGAAAAAGCGCGCGACATTGCCATCATGAAATCGCTCGGCCTGAGCGAGCGCACCGTACGCGCGATCTTCGTGGTCGAGGCGGCAATCATTGGGGTGGTCGGCGGGCTGTTCGGGTTTTTGCTCGGCTATCTGCTTTGCGTTGCGTTGGGTGCGATCGAGTTTCGCAGTCCGTTCATGGATACCAACCACCTGCCGATGGTTTATTCGCCGCTGCACTATCTGATCGCACTCTTAGTCGCGCTGGCGTCGTCGCTGACGGCGGGCTACGCGCCGGCGCGCAAGGCCGCGCGCGCACACCCGGTCGAGATCATTCGGGGCGCCACATGACCGCGTCCGCGGCCGTCGAGACCGCATCGAGACGTGAAGGCGCAGTGGGCCCCGTGCCTCTGATCGAGGCACGCCACCTCACCCGGATATTGCCGGGAGTGGTGCCAACGACGCTCGTACACGACGTCGATCTGAAAATCTGGCCGCACGAATTCGTCGCCATCACCGGTCCGTCCGGCTCCGGCAAGTCCTCGCTTTTGTATCTGCTCGGACTGCTCGACCTGCCGACCGCCGGCGAGGTTCTGGTCGGCGGCCAGCCGACTTCCGGCATGAGCGAGGCGCAACTTGCCGTGATCCGGCTGGCCACGCTCGGCTTCGTATTTCAGTTCCACTTTCTATTGCCGGAGTTTACCGTGCTCGAAAACGTTGTGTTGCCAATGCGAGCGCTCGGCGCGCTGTCGCAGAAGGCGATGACTGAGCGCGGCCTCGCTGTGCTCGGTTCGCTCGGCCTCGAAGACCACGTGCACAAGCGCCCGGATCAACTTTCCGGCGGGCAGCGACAGCGGGTCGCGGTCGCGCGCGCTCTCGCCAATGAGCCCGCGATCATTTTGGCCGACGAGCCGACTGGTTCGCTCGATTCCAAGTCGACCGAGCAGGTATTCACGGTGTTGCAGGAGCTCGTGGAAGTGCGCGGCAAGACCGTTGTCGCGGTCACCCATGATCTCGATCTTGCCCAGCGCATGCACCGACAGGTGCAATTGGTCGACGGCCATGTGGTCGCCGATGCCGACATACCGAGCCGCGGCAAGAAATAGTGGGACTCGTCAGACCGGACGTGCCGGGAAACCGTGGCCACAATCGCGCGTGCCCGTTCACAGGGTAGCGTCCATCCGGAGTGGAAAAACCAATTCACGGCGCGAAGGCGCTTGCGCGCCTGCGCGCGGTCGTCAACAGTGCGACCTATGCGGCGAATCGGCCTGCGCGGGCGGGGTCCGCGCCGCAGCATCGGCACGGGGTCGGGCATGATTCGGCTGAGCGCGCTGTTCGTCGCAATCTGCATGGTATTGATCGCCGGCGCGCTCGGGATCGCGCTCTACCTCGTCTTCGGCATCGGCGTCGCCGAGGCGGCGGTGGTGGCGCTGACCGCGCTGACCGGGCTTGCCGTCTACAACGTGCTGGCCATCCGCACCCGTTACCAGGGCGAATTGTCGAGCCAGATTGCCGATCTTTCGCGCGGCACCGCCGACCTTGCGCGCCAGGTCGGCGAGCAGGGCCGCCGTCTGGCGGCGCTCGAAAAGAGCGCGGACCATTCCGCGCAGCGGGCGCTTGCCGCCACGCAGCCGATCCATGCCGAACTTGGCGAGCTTGGGCTCCTGGTCAATCAGCTCGCGCAAACGGTGGCGTCGCAGGACGCGTCCATTCGCGCCATCACGGCATTGCATCCCTTGGAAGGCGAGGGGGCGTCGTTCGAATTGTCCGACGACATGGCCGCGACGCCGGCCGAAACGCCGTTCATCCCGGTGCCGTTGCC
>JBGPOB010000303.1:0-4546 GCA_041487815.1 Xanthobacteraceae bacterium
GCCGCCCGCCCCCTTGAAACCGCGCGGACCATAGCGACCGTGTTTTGTCGAGTCAACAATTCGCCGGCCGCAGGCAACCCATTGAATGAATAATGAAAATGGAGGATTCGAAAGGCGGCAGCGCAGCCGCCCGGCGCACTGTTATGCGGTCCGGAAAGTTCGTAGGCTGAATTGGTCCGGGCCACAGGGCAAGCCGCAAGTGGGTCGATCGGGGTAGCAGGCCATGGGGTCGGCATTGGCGAAGAAAACGGCGATTTTGCTTGCGGTTGCGGGCGCATCCCTGTCGCTCGCGCAGGCGCAGACGGCGCGCGTCTACGGCATCGACGACGACCGCTATTCCATCTGCGAGGTCGATGAAGGCTGGCTGCGGCTCAACCGGCGCACGGGGCAGGTTGCGCTCTGCTGGCCGGAGGGCGGCCGCTGGATTTGCGAGCCTCTCCCCGAGGATTCATCGTCGGCCGGGAAGTTCGACGCCGAAATCGCGCGCCTCAGATCTCAAGTTTCCGAACTGCGCGAGGCCCTTGCGCAGCGTCCGGCGAAGGTGGTGGAAGTTGCGCCAGCCGAACCGCCGCACGGCGACAGCGTGGAACGCAAGCGACCGGAGGCTCAAACCCAATCGCCGGCCGTCACCGGCAGCGCCAATGGTCGCGATTCCGGCGTCGCATCGCCGAAAGATGCGATGTCGCAGCAGGCCCAGCCGAACGTAGATGCCCTGCCGCCTGCGGTTGCTCCGCAACCGACCGCGCCCATGTTGCCTCCAGCGGCCCCCTCCCAGACGCGGGCCGCGGATGCAACCAGCCCTCGGCTGGAAGCCGCGCCATCCGCGCCACCTGGAGCGTCGCCCGAACAAGGGCCGTCGCTGGTGACGCGATCGGTAGACGCCATCGAACAGGCGTGGCAGAGCCTGATCGACATCATGGGAAAGCTGCGATCGGAGTTGCTTAAGCGCTAGCGATCAATGCGCTTTGCTTCGCGTCAGCGCGCGATCTTGAAATTGGAATGCCGGTTTTCGGCGTTGATCAAACGCATGGTCTTTTCCGAAAAATCTTGCAACTTTTTGGGACCATGCGCGGCGGGAGTTTCCGTTCAACCGTGGCGGTGGTGGCGTATCAGGACAGCGAGCGCTACGACAAAAATAACAAACGACCCTTGCGCGGCCAACGCCTGCCCGAGCGGCAGCTCGAGATAGGGGATAGTGATTCGATCGAGCGCCTGGATGTTGAGTGCGATGACAACAAAATAGGCGATCCAGGCTGTCAGTAAGGTCACAATCGATGTCTTGACTTCACCCAATGTGATCGGATGCTCGACATCGAGCGCGATTTTTACGGCTGCTACCGAAGGACGGTGAAATTGCATCGGCCCGCTCCTTTCTGGTTGGGACGAACGTCACGCGCTTTCGGCATCAATGGATTTCCGGACCGTCGAATCTCCACCGGCTCCAAGGCGCGCAACTACATCATGCTGCAATGCACAAAGCGTGCCATTCACGGCGCCGACGTATCGTCCATTCAATCTGATTAACATCCGGTAAAGGCGCGCGTTCTCGGGCTGCTTCGGCGCCCCTGCGCGCGCTCAGCAAAGGTGGCCACCGGTTTTGCGTTCGACCTGCCTTCGCCCGCCCAAGCGCGCTTCAGGCGGGTCGCGCGCCAACTCTAAAATTTGGCGCAAGATCTTGCCTGCCGTCGCCGGATCATGCACTGGCGGGCGCTTGCGCGCGGCCCGTGCCGGACGGACAATGCCAATGAGGCGGGCGTCATCACATCATGCGGCAAGTCGCCTAGTGTGGTGGTTCGGAAGTTCCCTTCATTGTCGCGGCGAGTCCGTCAAGGAAACTTCTGAACCAAGCCACACTGGAATTATGATCTGCTAGCGTCCTTTTGAATCCGAAGTTCGCTGGCGATAGTGGCTCCAAGTGGTGCGAACTTCGGATTCGGGACACTAGTCGGGACACCTTCGTGAGCTCTTCAACCCAATACCATTTCGTTATCGCCGACGATCATCCGCTGTTTCGAGGGGCGCTACGCGAGGCCGTATTGGGGCTATTCGCCGGCGCGGAGATTGCGGAGGCGGGCGCATTCGATGAGGTCTCGAATCTGCTCGACAAAGCAGGCGAGATCGACATCGTGCTGCTGGACCTGACGATGCCGGGCGTGCGTGGTTTTTCCGGCCTGATGTATCTGCGCGCGCAGTATCCGAGCGTCCCGGTTGTCGTGGTGTCGGCCGCCGATGATCCGTCGGTCATCCGCCGCTGCATGGACTTCGGCGCCTCCGGGTTCATTCCGAAGACCTTGAGTGTCGATAGTATGCGTGCAGCGATCGCGGCCGTGCTCAATGGCGAAATCTGGACGCCGCCCGATATCGATATTTCCGTGCCGCCGGACGCCGACGCATCAGGACTGCTGGCGCGACTCGCGACACTCACGCCGCAGCAGGTGCGCGTACTGATGATGTTGTCGGAGGGCCTGCTCAACAAGCAGATTGCCTACGAGCTCGGCGTGTCGGAAGCAACCGTCAAGGCGCACGTTTCCGCCATCCTTCAAAAGCTGGGTGTCGAGAGCCGGACACAGGCCGTGATCGCGGCGGCCAAGATCGAGATCGGGCAGTTGCCAAAATTGTCAATGATTGAGCGTTGACGTTATTCCGCGGCCGCGATCCGCTGTGCGCGCCATTGCCCGAGCAATGCCCGCAACGCGGCGGGCTTGATCGGCTTGTACAGCACGACGACGTCGGCGGCGCGAGCCTCGTCGCGCACCGCGGGACTGCGGTCGGCGGTAATCAGAATCGTCGGCAGTGCGCCGTAACGCTCGCGCAATGCCCGAATGGCGTCGATGCCATTGCCAGAGTCGAGGTGATAGTCGACCAGCATTCCGGCCGGCATCGGCCCGATGCGCAGCTGCGCAACAGCGGCGGGCAGGTTTGGCGCCTTGATGACATGGCAGCGCCATCCCGCGAGCAGCGCTTCCATGCCATCGAGTATTTTCGGCTCATTGTCGATGCAAAGAACCCACATGCCGGCGAACGCGCCCCAATCGGCGCGTGGCGAGCCGAGCTGCGGCGCGGACGTTGCGGCTATGGTCGGTCCCGCCGGAACATCCACGAAGAACTGCGAGCCCTTGCCGACCGTCGATACGAGATCGACATGGTGGTCGAGGACGCGGGCGATGCGTTCGACAATCGACAGTCCAAGGCCGAGCCCACGCGCCACGGTGGCGCCCTGGACCAGCCGGTGGAACTCGAGAAATATCGACCGGTGTTTTGACCTGGGGATTCCGAGGCCGGTGTCGTAGACGCCGACGCGGACCTTGCCCCGGCGGCGGCGGCAGCCCACGAGAACACGTCCGTGCGGCGTATATTTGATTGCGTTCGCGACCAGGTTTTGCAGCAGGCGGCGCAGCAGGCGCCGATCGGACTTCACCGTCAGCGACGACGGCATGAAGGTGAGTTGCAGCTCCTTTTCGCGCGCGAGCGGCGCGAATTCGACTTCCAGTTGGTGCAGCAGGTCATCGATCCGGAAGCTTGACACTTCCGGCTTGAGCACGCCGCTGTCGAGGCGTGATATGTCGAGCAATGCGCCAAGGATCTCCTCGACGGCCTCAAGCGAGGCATCGACATTGCGTACGAGCCGGGCTTCTTCGCCGGCGCCCTGCCGCTCCACCAGGCTCGTGCAGTAAAGCCGGGCGGCGTTGAGCGGCTGCAGAATGTCATGGCTTGCGGCCGCCAGGAACCGGGTCTTGGAAATATTGGCCTCGTCGGCGGCAGCCTTGGCGCCGACAAGTTCGGCATTGAGCCGTTCGAGTTCGCGCGTGCGCTCGCGCACGCGGCCTTCGAGCGATGCGTTGGCGCGTTCAAGCGCTTCCACGGCCTCCACGCTCGGTGTGATGTCGGTGACGGTGGTCACGATACCGCCATCCGGCATGCGGTCGCTGCGAACCTCGACCACGAGGTTACGATCGGGGAATCGCTCAAGATGGGGCAAGCTACTGCCAGTGTAGCGCTCAAGCCGTTCGCGCACCAGCTTGTCGGTGTCGCCGGCGCCGAACGCGCCATGCTCTGCGCTGTACTCCAGAATTTCGGCGAGCGTAACATCGACGCGCACGATGTGCGGCGGCAGGTCGAGGATTTCGCCAAATTGCCGGTTCCAGCAAACCAGACGCATATCGCGGTCGAACACGGCGATGCCCTGGCGCACCTGGTCAAGCGCCGTCTGCAGAATTTCCCGATTGTAGTGGATGGCAGCGCTCGCATCGTCGAGCAGCTTCAGCGCCGCCTGGGTCGATACCGTGCGTTTCCGCAGCATGAGCGAGAGCACCAGCCGCGACGATGCCGCGCCGATCGCCGACGCCAGCAGATGCTCCGCATGGCGCAACAGCGCGATATCCGCCTCGGCATCTGGTTCGAGACTGATCCGCCGCGCGGCGGCGAAGCTCTCGAAGGAGCTGCGGGTGCGGCTTTCGCCGAGATAACGCGCGACCGTCGCCGTCAATTCCTCGACCGTCAGCGAGGACCGCCATCGCCGGAAGGTCGGCGCGATCGGCGCGAGACC
>JBGPOB010000304.1:0-4539 GCA_041487815.1 Xanthobacteraceae bacterium
CAAGCCATTGAGAAACTTGAGGATCGCCTGGGAAAATTGGTCATTGCGGTCGCCGGCCACCATATGGCGGGCCCCGGCCACGTCCGCATACGAGGCATGCGGGACCAGTTCAAGGAATTCCTTGGCGTGGGCTTCCTGTACGAGTTCCGACGAGCCCCCGCGCACCAGCAGCACCGGAATTTTCAAACTCTTGGCCGCTGCCGCCAGCTGTTTCTCGCGTTCGCCGCGGGCGCCCGCTTCCGGCATGCGGCCCTGCATAAATCGCGGGTCCCAATGCCAGCGCCAACGGCCGTCGGGATGCAGGCGAAGATTTTTCTTCAGGCCCTCGTTGGAGCGCGGGCGCTCCCGATGCGGCAGATAGGCGGCGACCGCGTCGGCGGCCTCCTCGACCGAAGCAAAGCCTTCCTGCGCGTGTGCGCGCATGAAACCCTGCACCTTGGCGACGCCCGAGGGATCGACGCGCGGCGTGATGTCGACCAGTACCAGCGCCGAAAACAACGGCGGCCGGCCCGCCCGCGCCGCCTCGCCTTCCGCGATCAGCGCGGCGATGCCGCCGAGCGAGGCGCCGGCAACCGCCGGGCGCGCGCCGGTTTGCGCCGCCAGTTCGTCGGCGAGCGCGCGCACGTCGGCGCCGAAATCGGTAAACGAATAAGCTCCCGATTCAATCCACTCGGAATCGCCGTGGCCGCGCTGGTCGACGGCATAGGCGGTCATGCCCGCGCGCGCGATCGCTTCCGCCGTCTTGCGCCACGCGTGCCGCGTCTGGCCGCCCCCGTGCAGCAGCAGCACGGCGCGGCCGGTGTCGCCGAACACGTCAGCCGCCAGCGTGTTGCCGTTGGCGCCCGTAAAATTCTCCCGCCGGCTGCCGCCATGCCGCGTCATGGTCGCGCCTCGAGAAATTTCAGAACGCCCGCCTTGTAGACGCGGTCGCCGACCGCGAGCATGTGGTCGCGATCCGGAATCTGCAAAACCTGCGCGCCGGGAATGAGGTCGGCGAGTTCCTGCGGCGGGCCCGCGATCTGGTCATGCGTGCCGACCGCAATCAGCACCGGCAGCTTGATCGCCGCGACATCGGCAGGCGTGAGCGGCGGGCCGCCGCCGCGCAGGCACGCGGCGAGCGCGCGGCGATCGGACTTGGTCTGATCGGCAAAGCGGCGGAACACAATGCCCTGCGGATCGGTGATGGTGTCGGGCGACGGCGTTTCCAGCGCCTGGGCGATCGCCTCCGGCAGCGCGCCGCCCGCGACCAGGCGCTTGCCGACGCCGCCGAGGATCGCCGAGCGCACGCGCGCGGGATGCGCGATCGCAAGATTGGCGGTGATGCGCGCGCCCATGGAATAGCCCATGACGTCGGCGCGCGCGATCTTAAGATGGTCGAGCAGCGCGCGCACGTCCTCGGCCATGGCGGCGCGCGCATAATCGGCGGGATCGTAGAGCTTGGCGGAAGCGCCGTGGCCGCGATTGTCGAGCGCGATGACGCGCCGGCCGGCCTTGGTCAGCGTATCGACCCAGCCGGGATTGACCCAGTTCACCTCCTTGGTTGAGGCAAACCCGTGCACCAGCGCGATCGGATCGCCGGCGCCGACGTCGAGATAGGCGATCTCGACCGGGCCGTTGTGGAATTTTGCCATGCCTGCTTGCTTGTCTGATGCGCGAAGCGCGACGTTATAGCGTCGCATGCGCCGATGCCAAGGCTAGCGAACGCATGTCCGCGCTGCGCGCGGCTCCACGGCGGGGCGGCGGATGGCCGCGCGTCGACGCGCGGCGCTGGTCCGAATGCCGCTGGAAATCCCGCCGACCTGCCGCTATGGTCCGGCCGCCACAGTTTGCGATCGAATCGGTGCATCATGGCGGAGCATGTCGTCCCGCATTTCCATAACGACCCCGGTGTGTCGGTGATCGAAATCGGCGCGCGCGAGTTCATGTGCGTCGGCGCCAAGCCGCCGCACGACCATCCGCATGTGTTTCTCGACATGGGCGAGGACAACGACATCATCTGCCCGTATTGCTCGACGCTTTATCGCCACGACGCCGCGCTCGATGCGCATGCCGCGCGACCGGCGGAGTGCGCTTTGCCGGAACTGACGGCCTAGCCGGGACGTGGCGGCATCGCGAACCATCGTCGTCGCCGGCGGCGGAATTGGCGGGCTGACCCTGGCGCTGGCGCTGGCCCAGCGCGGGTTCCGGGTCGCCATTCTCGAACAGGCAGCCCAGCTTGAGGAAATCGGCGCCGGGATTCAGCTCTCACCCAACGCGACGCGCGTTCTTACGGATCTCGGTCTTGCCGGGCGGCTGCGCGGCCACGCCGTATCCCCGCAGGCGGTCCGGGTGGTGCGCGCACACAACGCCAAGGAGATCACCCGCATTCCGCTGGCCGATGCCGAGCGCCGGTTCGGCGCGCCCTACTGGGTGCTCCGGCGCGGCGATCTGCAATCCGCGCTGGTCGGCGCCGTGCGCGAGCACCCCGACATTGCGCTCGAACTCGGCGCGCGCGTTGAAACCTTCGCCACCCATGCCAATGGCGTCACCGTCAAGGCCATGCGCGGCCGCACCTCCGTCGATGCGCAGGGAATTGCATTCGTCGGCGCCGATGGACTGTGGTCGACGGTGCGCGGCGGCCTCGGCGATGCGGCCGCGCCGCGTTTCGCCCGCCGCGTCGCCTGGCGCGCGCTGGTGCCGGCGGAGATGGCGCCGCCCGCGATGCGCGAGCCGGTGGTGACGCTTTGGCTCGGTCCCAACGGGCACATCGTCCACTACCCGGTGCAGGCGGGCGCCGCGATCAATGTCGTCGCGATCGCCAAGGACAACTGGAACGAGCCCGGCTGGAGCACGGCTTCAACGCCGGGTGAAGTCCTGGCGCGGTTTGCGGCGGGGGCATGGTCGCGGCACGTGCGCGATCTCATCGGCGTCGCCGCGCATTGGACAAAATGGGCGTTGGCCGAGCGCGCCGTCGCGCGCCGGTGGGGTCACGAGCAGATGACGCTCATTGGCGACGCCGCGCACCCGATGCTGCCGTTCCTGGCGCAAGGCGCGGCCATGGCGATCGAGGATGCCGCGGTGCTGGCGCTGCGGCTCGCGGCCAGCCCCGACGATCCGGCTGTTGCGATGCGCAAATACGAGGCCGACCGGCGCGATCGCACCGCGAAAGTGCAACGCGCGGCCCGCAAGACCGGACAGATCTATCATTACCGCGGAGCCGACGCGGCTGTTCGCGATTTTGTGATGCGCAAGCTTGGTGGAGCGCGCCTGCGAAATCGCTACGATTGGATTTATTCCTGGCGCGCCGACCCCGACAGCGCCGTCCCATCTGCGAATAAGTGACATCGATGCCCGCGCCCAAGCTGTTTCCGACAACGATCGCCGGCAGCCTGCCCAAGCCGTCATGGCTGGCCGAGCCGAACACGCTGTGGGCGCCGTGGAAGCTCGCCGGTGCCGCGCTTGAACGGGGCAAGCTCGATGCAACCGTCGCGGCGATCAAGCTGCAGGAATCCTGCGGGATCGATATCGTCACCGACGGCGAACAGGCGCGCCAGCATTTTGTGCATGGATTTCTTGAACGCGTCGCGGGGATCGACTTTCAACACAAGATTGAAATCGGCATTCGCAACAATCGCTACAAGGCGATGGTGCCAAAGGTGACCGGCGCGCTGCGGCTGAAGGGGCGCGTGCACCAGGCCGAAGCGCGCCACGCGCGCGCCGCCACCACGCGCACGCTCAAGTTCACGTTGCCGGGCCCAATGACCATCATCGACACGGTCGCGGATGCCCATTACGGCGACCGCGTCAAATTGGCCTTCGCATTCGCGCAGCTTCTCAACGAAGAGGCGCGCGCACTCGCCTCCGACGGCGTCGATGTGATTCAGTTCGACGAACCGGCCTTCAATGTCTACATCAAGGACGTCACCGCCTGGGGCATCGAGACGCTGCACGCCGCCGCCGCCGGCCTCACCTGCACGACGGCGGTGCACATTTGCTACGGCTACGGCATTCAGGCGAATACGGACTGGAAATCTTCGCTCGGCGGCGAATGGCGGCAATACGAAGCGATCTTTCCCGCGCTGGCGGCCAGCCGGATCGACCAGGTTTCGGTCGAGTGCCGCAACTCGAAAGTCCCGCTCGACCTGCTCGCTTTGTTAGCGGGCAAGCATGTCCAGATCGGCGCGATCGATGTGGCGACCGACGCCGTCGAAACGCCGGAAGAGGTCGCGGCCGTCATTGCCGCCGCGCTCAAGTTCGTACCCAGGGAACGCATCATCGTATCGACCAATTGCGGCATGGCGCCGATGCGTTCGGAGATCGCGGCGGCCAAACTGGCCGCGCTTGGACGCGGCGCGGCGCTGGCGCGAAAACGTTTCGCGTAGGGCGGGATTTTTCAATCTGAACGCCTGGCCCATCACCGTCACGCTTCGAGGCGCGCGGCGCCTGGCTCGGAATACGGTTTTGCGGCTCCCCTCCTCCCGCGTAGCAACCATTAAAGCGCGACGGTTTTTTCTGTCCAAGGGGTTCCGCGCTGGACGACGGTGTTGGCGTAGATCAGTA
>JBGPOB010000305.1:0-4520 GCA_041487815.1 Xanthobacteraceae bacterium
CGCCCGATGGCTTGCTAACGGAGCACTACACTTCCGTGTTACCTGCGGCGCGTCACGAATGATCACTCGATCACCTCGTCCGCTCGTGCAAGCAGCGTTGGCGGGATCGTGAGGCCGAGGGCCTTCGCCGTCTTGAGGTTGATCACCAGCTCGAATTTGGTCGGCTGCTCCACCGGCAAATCGGCCGGCTTGGCACCTTTCAATATCTTATCCACGAACGTGGCGGCTCTCCGAAATAACATCGAAATATCCACCCCGTAGGACAAGAGGGCACCAGGTTCTCCGGCAAGGCCCTTAGTGTCAAAAATCAACGGCACGCTTGTCTTTGTCGTAAAGTCGATGATCTCGTTCCGATATGCCGCATATATCGGCGAAAGCACAATGAGAGCATCGGGAGGATTTTTGGCGGCGGCTGTCAGCGCGCCGGCAAGTTCGTTTGGACTCAGTGCCGGTATTGATTGAAGCTCTATTGCGAGCGTCAGCGCCGCGGTTCTTATCGCGCTTACTCTAAGGATCATACCCTGATTTTTCGGGTCGAAAATCATCGCCACTCGCCTAGTTTTGGGTAGCATCTCCTTCAGAAGTTCTAGATTTTTCTGATCTGTCTCAGGGGCAAGGAGAGACAAACCAGTGACATTGCCACCAGGGTGTCCAAGACTGCTGACCAATCCAGCCCCCACTGGATCAGCAGAGACCGCAATAACAATGGGGATCGTACTAGTTGCTCGTTTAGCTGCTTGAGTCGGCGGCGTGTCCACCGTGACGATGACATCCACATTGAGACCGACGAGCTCGGCAGCGAGCACAGGCAGACGGTCAGCTTGACCCTGCGCGTCTCGGTACTCGATGCTGATGGTCTTTCCTTCGACCCATCCGAGGTCCCGGAGACTTTGTCGGAATGCACCTATTTGAGCGGAGACAGAGGCGTCGGAGGCGCGTGTTAAAAAACCGATGCGAGGGACCTTTCCCGACTGCTGCTGGGCGAGCGCGCCAAGCGGCCACGCCACCACCGCCCCGCCGAGCATCGCGATGAGATCGCGCCGCCCAACGGTCTGAATGCCTTGGCGCGCGACGTGCTGTTGATCCACGGCCCTCTCCCGCATGACCAATGATACGCTTCTGCCCCTTGCCGTGCCAGCCGTGGCGCGGAAGTAGGTGACCGAGGCCTTCAATGGCGGGCGCCTGTCGTCCGATAGTGGGGGTACTGCTGTTGTGCGGAATTGAGCGTCGGCTTGGTCTCGCCGAACGTTTTGCTAAGTGTATCGTGGATCGGCGCGATCCCATTCACAAAAACTGACCACACCTGGCAAAATCGAGCTACCCTGATCAATACGTCAGGCCAGCCGCACCCTGCGCGTTGCAATTTTGTCCGCGATTGGCGAATGATCGCGTTTCCGCGGTCGAAGGAGAAAACGATCATGTCGCTGACCATCCGCCGCGTCATCACCGGCCATGACAGCCACGGCAAGGCCAGGGTGCTGATCGACGAGCCCGTCAACAACGTCGTGTCGGGCCGCGCCAATGCCTACTCCTCGGTGATCTGGACCACGGAGGGTTTTCCGGTCAACAACGACGGCGGCGAGGATGCCGCGGCGCGAAAGGCCGGCACCACGCTCGATAACGGCATCGTGTTTCGCGTGGTCTCGTTCGGCCCCGGCGTTGCGCCGCGCAACCATCGCACCGATTCAATCGACTTCGCGGCGGTATTGTCCGGCGAAATCGATATGGTGCTTGACGGCGAGACCGTGCACCTGAAGGCCGGCGACGTGATGGTCCAGCGCGGCACCATTCACAACTGGATCAACACGGGTACGCAGCCCTGCGTCATCGCCTTTACGCTGGTGGCGGCGAAACCCGTCGCAGCCGGCGGCAAGCTGTTGCACGCGCAAGGATGACGATTCGATGACAGCGCAAGTTAGCAACTCCATATGGTCACTGATTACGGGTTCAATGCGGAGGATTTCAGAAGTTGTGAGCAATCCGACGATGACATTTGCATCGTGCGGGTTCGCCGTGTAACTCCCGCGCATGCTCCGCAAGCCATTTCGCGTCGCTCGTTCGTACACCGGCCTGGGTCTCTTCGCCACCGACGTCATCGAGAAAGGCGAGTTCATCGTCGAATACAAGGGCCGTTGGCTGCGCAATGGCGCGGCCGACGCGCTGGCCGATCGCGGTTCAAAGTACCTCTATGAGATCAACAGCCGCTGGACCGTCGACGGCTCCAGCCGACGCAATGTCGCGCGCTACGCCAACCATTCCTGCCGTCCCAATGCCGAATCCGATGTGACCAGGGACCGCAAGATTATTATCCGCGCCATCAAGAAAATCAGGCCCGGCGATGAAATCACCTACGACTACGGCAAGGACTATTTCAACATCATCATCAGGCCGATCGGCTGCCAATGCGCGCGGTGCCTGGAAAAAAGGCGCGAGGAGCGCCTTCTTAAACGCGCAAAAGCCATGCGGCGGAACGGCAGAAAGTGAAGGCTTGCCATTTGAGCAATGCGCACCCGGCGGTTGATGCCCGGGTGTGCCGTCAGCCGCGCCATCTCCGTCCCGTAGGATCGCGCGGCTTGAACGGTGTAAATCGGACTTATCGCGTGCGCGGCAATGTGGTAGGATTCAGTTTGATTTGATGGAGCGGCACCATGACGCTGAAGTCCCTGATTGTGACCGTTGCCCTGGCCTTCGCGGCGCTGTCGTTGACGGCACCCGCCGGGGCGGGCTGGTTCGACCGGCTGCAGGGCAATGACACCGGCGGCATCATTCCGTGGTCGCCGGAAACCGACCAGACTTACGGCCAAATCGCCGCCGCGCATTGCGCGACCTACAACAAGATCGCGCTGGTCACCAGCGTCCACGCCCAATCCGGCGATTACATCGGTTTTATTTGCGCGTTTCCGCCCGGCTATGACCCGCGCAACGGCCAAGTCGGCTGGAAGCAGTAACCGTAGGGTCAACGCGCCGGCACTTCGATCGGCTGGCCGCAATTGCGCCGCCCCTGCGCCACGCAGTTATCGAGATCGCGCTGCGCGACCAGCGCATTGACGAGCCAAAGCCCGGCGCCGGTGATCACGATAAAAAAGATCGCCAGAAAAATGTTGGTCGTGCGACGATCCCGTTCGTCGTCTTCAACCGGAAGTTTTGGCTGGTTCCCCGCATTCATCCGATTAATATAGCCCAGCAGCGGACCCATTTCGTGAAAATGGATGTGCAGTTGCCGGTGGAAGCGACTGGCGTAGGTGCGCGGCGGGTTCTAAATCCGGGAGGAAACATGTTCAGTCGTATCGCGTCGTTCATCCGACGCCTTGGCGTCGGGATTGGCGTCGTCACGCTGGCGTTCGCCGCCAACGGCGGCCTGCAAGCGCAAGCCGCCGTCGATTATGCGGCGATCATTGCCTCCCCCGACCGCAGCGACGCCGACCGGCAAACCGACAAGCGGCGCGATCCGGTCAAGCTTCTTGCGTTTACAGGCGTGCGCCCGGGCATGAAGGTGCTCGATATGGGCGCCGGCGGCGGATACAGCACTGAACTCATCGCGCGATCCGTCGGCGCGACCGGAAAAGTGTTCGGGCAGGATAGCGAGCCGCGCGAACGGTTTCAGGCGCGGGCCAAGGCCGCGGCCATGAGCAATGTCACCTACCTGATCCGGCCGTTCGACGATCCGGCCCCGGCGGACTTGAACGACCTCGATCTCGTGACCTATTTCTTCGCCTATCACGATACGGCCTTCGCCAACGTCGACCGCGCGCGTCAAAACCAAAAGCTGTTCGCGGCGCTCAAGCCCGGCGGCCTGCTGGTGATCGCGGACCATTCCGCGCGCGCCGGCGATGGCGTATCGGTGGCAAAAAGCCTCCATCGCATCGAGGAAAGCGTGGTGCGGCAGGAACTGGAAGCGGCCGGGTTCAAGCTCGCCGGCGAAGCCGACTTCCTGCGTCATCCGGAAGATGCGCGCGACGTCATCGTGTTCCGCTCGCCGGTTCCGGTCGACGAGTTCGTGCTGAAATTCCAGAAGCCGCAGGCGCGGTGATAACGCCGGATCCCGAAAATCTTAAGACGAACCCGGGCTCAGTGATCAGGCCGAGCGCACATTGGGCGCGCCCGCCATCGTGTCCTTGACCTTGGCAACGAGCTGCTTGAGCGTGAACGGCTTGGCCAGGAACTCAAACCGGTCGTCGTCCGGCAGGCTCTTGGCAAAGGCTTCCTCGGCATAGCCGGACACAAAGACAATCCGGATATCCGGCATCCTCTTGCGCAGCTCCTTGAGCAGCGTCGGCCCGTCCATTTCGGGCATGACCACATCCGAGACGACCAGATCGATCTTGCCGTGGTGGCGCTCCAGCGCTGCGATGGCTTCGACGCCGTTACCGGCCTCGACCACCTGGTATCCGCGCGAGGCGAGCCCACGCGCATTGAGCGCGCGCAGCCCTTCTTCGTCTTCCACCAGCAAGATCGTCCCGCGCCCGGTGTCGTCGGCGGGTTGCGCCGCCGCGCTGGCCTGGGCGACGTCCGGTTTTGGC
>JBGPOB010000306.1:0-4507 GCA_041487815.1 Xanthobacteraceae bacterium
AGTGTGACCACCTACATGACCCGAGAAGCAGCAAGTAGCCCGGATGAGCGGAGCGAAATCCGGGATAGACTTCATTGAAAATGATACGCGAGGGTTTGTCGCACTGGGAGGTTAGTCCCGGATTTCGCTGCGCTCATCCGGGCTACATTTTTCTGCTTACACGGCAGTTTTCCCACGCCACTAACCTTTATCGCTAAATTTTTATCGATCGACGTAACGCCCTGTTCACGTCGCGGCGTGTTAACGCCATCCGATAACTACAATTTTCACTGACTTTTCTGCATCTTGCGCACCAGTTGCACGACGCGGCGTCGCCACACAAGACGCCGCGCGCAGCCTCTTTGGAACGCGCGCATGCTCGACACACTGACGGCATCGACCCGAGCGCCCGTTGCCGCCACATCACGCGGCGAACGGAATGCGCTTGCCGTCCGCGGCGCCCTCGTCAATCTCGCCGACGTCCCCGTTGCGGCGTGGTCCGCGCTGATGGCGCGCGCGATCGAACCCAACGCCTTCTATCACCCGGCGTGGGCGCGCGCGGTATCCGCGAGTGCGCGCGGCCATTCCGGCGCCAAGGCGCTCGTCGCTTTCGACGCGCGCAATCGCCTGATCGGCCTCCTCCCCGTCCAGTCGGCATGGCGCGTGCTCAAGCTGCCGATCCCGGTGCTAGTATCGTGGCAGCCCTACGCGCCGCTGACGACGCCCATGCTCGACCGCGACCGCGCGGAGGACGCCGCCGCCGGCCTGATCGACGCGGCGGCGCAGGCGGGCGCACGCGCGATCCTGCTCGACCATCACACCGCGCACGGCAAGGCCATGGCGGCGTTCTACGGTGCAGCGCGCCGCCGCGGCGCCAGCCCGCGACTTTTGAGCGAGCACCAGCGCGCCCTGCTCGATGCCGCTCGCGACGCGGAGCGATTGATGCTCGACGCGCTCGGGCCCAAGAAAACCAAGGAATTGCGCCGGCAGCGCAACCGGCTGGCGGACGGCGGCGCCGTCGCGTTTGCAATCGCCACCGCGCCCGACGACGTCGCCGACGCGCTCGAAAAATTTCTCGCGCTCGAAGCCGCCGGCTGGAAGGGCCGCCGCGGCACCGCGCTGGCGCAGGACGCGGGCGACGCGACATTCATCCGCACGGCGGCACGCGCGCTTGCGGCCGAGGGTCATTGCCGCATCGCGACGCTGACGCGCGCCGGTGTTCCGATCGCGGCCGGCATCGTGCTGCGGCACGCCGGACGCGCGTATTTCTTCAAGGTCGCCCACGACGAATCTCTGGCGCGGCTGTCGCCGGGCGTGCAGCTCACGCTCGATCTCACCCGCCACTTGGCCGGCGATCCGGAAATTTCCGACGCCGATTCGATCGCCGTCGCCGACCACCCGATGATCGATCGCCTGTGGCGCGACCGGCTCGCCATCGCCACGACGTTGTTTCCGACGCGCGCGGACGATGCCTGGACGACGCCGCTTGAACGCCTGATCGCCGCCCGCAACCGCGCGCGCGATTTCGCGCGCAGCGCCTTTCACACGATCCGCACCCGCCTGGAGTTCTCGCGATGAATCTCATCGAACCCGTCGATCCGGCCGCGCTCGCGACCGCGTTTCCGCACGATACGTTCGCGATCCGCCATCGTTTCGCCGGAAACCCGCTGTTTTCACTGGCGCGCATCGTCGAACTCACGCGCAAGCTGCCGCGCGACCGCATCGAGTACAATTCTGGCAACGCCGCCATCAGCCAGGACCCGGCGACGACGCCGATGATCGATCTTGCGCCCGAGGAGATCGTGCGGCGGATCGAAACCTGCGGCGCCTGGATGGTGCTCAAGCGCGTCGAGAGCGAACCCGAATACCGCGCGCTGCTCGAACAGGTCATGGAGACCGTCGCGCGCGCGCGCGGCTTCAACGGCATCTCCGACGCCGGCTTCACCGACATCCAGAGTTTTCTGTTCGTGTCCTCGCCGCATTCGACGACGCCGTTCCACGCCGACAACGAGGACAACTTCTTTGTCCAGATTCACGGCGACAAATTGTTTCATGTTTATGACAACCGCGACCGCTCGATCGCCTCCGACGACATGCTCGAGGACGTGGTCGCCAAGCACCGAAACCTGCACTACGAGCCGGCCTTCGACGCCAAGGCGACGCACTACCGCCTCGACGCCGGCGACGGGATTTTCGTGCCGTATCAGTGGCCGCACTACGTGCAGAGCGGCGAAACCTATTCGATTTCACTGGCGATGACCTGGAAGAGCGAGGAAGTGCGGCGCCGCAACGACACCTTTGTCGTCAATTCGATCCTGCGCTGCTTCGGCCTGCCGCAGCGCCCGCCCGGCCAAAGCCCGGCGCTCGACGCGGTCAAAGTTGCGGCCTTGCGCATCGTCGCGGCGCTGGCCGAACCCTTGCGCCGCAGCGAGACCATGCGCCGCACGCTGCGCCGTCTCGTGCTCGGCCGCAACGCCAACTACTATTATGGCGAGGCCAACCGGCCCAATCAGTCCGCCGCATAACGGTATCGCGCCTCGCCGACCTGTGGCATGCTCATGGTCTCAACGAGGATGGATGCCATGAGCTACGAATTCACGTTGACCGCACTCATTCCCGCATCGCCGCAGGATATCTACGACGCCTGGCTCGATAGCCGCGGCCACAGCGCCATGACCGGCGGCAAGGCGACGCAATCGCGGCAAGCCGGCGACCCGGTCACCGCCTGGGACGGCTACATCAGCGGGCGCAATCTCGAGCTGATTCCCGGCCGGCGCATCGTGCAGACCTGGCGCACCACGCAGTTCACCGACGCACACGCGGATTCGGTCATCACCGTGCTGCTCGAGCCGACCGCCGGCGGCACGCGCTTGACGCTCGTGCACAACAACGTCCCGGACGGCCAGACGAGCTATGAGGAGGCCGGCTGGAAGACGCATTATATCGAGCCGATGCAGAAATATTTCGCGACCGCGGCCAAGGTGGCGGCGGTGGCGGCGCGCGGCGCGGCGGCGCCGGTGCCGAAGGCGGCCAAGAAGTCGCCGGCGAAGAAGGCGGGCGCCAGGAAGAAAATCGCTGCGAAAAAGATCGCCAAGAAAAGCGCGAAGAAATCCGCGGCGAAAAAGTCGGCCAAGAAAACGAGCAAGAAAAAGCCCGCGAAAAAGAACAAGGCGCGCAAGGCCGCACGCAAGAAATAGCGATCGGCGGGCACGGACGGCTATGCCCGGCGATGACAACATAGCGTCATTGCGAGCACCCGGATCGGCGCTCCGCGCCGTCCGGGCACAGGCTCCGGGAAGCAATCTCCCGGCGATTGATAACGCGGGGATTGCTTCCGCCTTCGCTAAAGCTTCGGCGGACACGTCGTCGGCCTGCGGCCTCCTCGCAATGACGACTACCCCAAATTCAATTCCTTGAAGACGTCGTTGCCCTTGTCGTCGATGACGATGAAGGCCGCGGACCGATTCCCGTTGCGCTTGTGTACCTTTAAGAGTACATATGGAGCCGAGCATGCCGTCCGAAAGCACGCGCCAACCGAAACTTCCGGTGTTCTTCTATCGGACAAGGTCCGGGGCCGAGCCGGTTCGCGAATGGCTGCAGGAGCTTGCCGAACCCGACCGCCGAGTCATCGGGCGCGATCTTGGCCGCGTCCAAACCGGTTGGCCGGTCGGGATGCCGCTGTGCCGGCCGCTCGGGTCGGGCCTGTGGGAATTGCGGAGCAATCTTACGAGCAACCGCATCGGACGGTTGATGTTCTTCGTCGAAGACGGAGAAATATACGTCGTTCACGGTTTCATCAAAAAAACGCAGAAGATCCACAATCACGACATTGACCTTGCGCGGAATAGAATGAAGGACACGAAGATATGAAAACCAAGTGGTACAAAGGCTCCTCCCTCGACGACTGGCTCAAAGAAGAAGGCATCTACGAGGAGGTCAACGCCCAGGTCGAAAAAGAAGTCATCGCGTGGCAGCTTCAGCAGGCGATGAAGAAAAAGAAAATCACCAAGGCGAAGATGGCCGAGCTGATGAAAACGAGCCGCACGCAGGTCGACAAACTGCTCAACCCGAAGGACGGCAACGTGACAATCAAGACGCTGCACAAGGCGGCGGCGGTGGTGGGGAAGCGGTTTGAGTATAAGTTGGTGTGAAGTAAAAAGAAAAACGGTGCGTCGATGATGAGCACCTGCTCGCTCTCCCCGCTTGCGGGGAGAGGTGACCTGGCTGCACGGCGCGCTACTACCCCAAATTCAGTTCCTTGAAAAAGTCGTTGCCCTTGTCGTCGATGACGATGAAGGCCGGAAAATCCTCCACCGCGATCTTCCAGATCGCCTCCATGCCAAGCTCGGCATATTCCACGGTCTCGACCTTCTTGATGCAGTGCTCGGCGAGGTTCGCCGCCGCGCCGCCGATGGAGGCGAGATAAAATCCGCCGTGCTTCTTGCAGGCCTCGCGCACGGCTGACGCGCGGTTGCCCTTCGCCACCATCACCATGGAGCCGCCGGCGGCCTGGAAATCCTCCACGAAC
>JBGPOB010000307.1:0-4499 GCA_041487815.1 Xanthobacteraceae bacterium
ACCGACCAGGCGGCGCAGCACTTTGCCGGCGCGACCGACGCCTGAGTTGACGCAATAATCGAACAGCGCGTAGTCGACGCCGGCGGGCAACGCATTGCAGGCGAGCGCGTCCCAATATTTTTCGCGGTAGATCGTCGCGGCCTCCTCGACGCGCATGACCATGACGTCGGCCGCGGTCGCATTCGGCTTCGCGTAGCGGCGATAGTCCGCGATCGTGACACCAAAATTCGTAGGGCCACCAGGATCGGAGGGATGATTCGAGTAGCCGCCCTCGTGCGCCAACAACCTTCGCAGGCTGTCGTCGAAGCTTGTTCCAATCATGGGCGATCCCATGCAGCGCCGGCGCCGCTTGCATCGTCAGTCGTGAATTTCGGATTGATGACCTCGCCGGCGCTGCGGTTGGCGCGACCGTTCGCGGCGGGTCATCCTGGGGTCGGCCAAGGAAATTGAGCCGACACGCCGGAGGCAATGACGCTGCTGGCGGCTCACCCCCGACGGGACGGAATGCGCCGGAGACGTTGCTTACAGCCCGAATTGCTCACCCCAGGCGCCACTCTCGTTTCAACCTCAAGATTAGTATTTAGTTAATACTCAATCTATGGTAGTAGTCGGCCATGCTGTCTAAGGCGCTGAATTCCCTGCGAAAGGCCGTGAAGGCCTATTGGGCGGTCGTGAGAAACCGGAAGCCAGAGACCGCCGACGACTTTTGGGGCCGGCAGTACTAGGCCGCCGCCAGCAGGCGCGCCAGGAACGCCGCCTGATCATCGTAGAGAACCGCCTTGCCGTGCAGCGTGTCGTTCATGCGCCCGGCCGCGTTCTGGACGGCGTAGGAAATGCCTTTGCGCTGCCAGTCCACCAGCATGACGTTGTTGTTGTTGGCGAGCGTTACCAGCGAACGGTAAAACTGCTGCTGCGTTGTCGGCGTTGCTGTCGCCCCGGTCTGCAGCGGCATCAACAGGATCACGTCGCCGCCGCCGGCCTTTGCCGCCGTGATGAGGGCCTGCACGTTGGCGAGGTAGGTCGCCTGCGAAACGCCGGTCTCCCAATCGTTGCCGCCGAGCTGGATCAGATAAAGATCGGCCGCCAGCGCCGTGAGCGCGGGACGCGGCGCGAACAGGAACGATGTGTCATTCCATTGCCCCGAAGTCGAACCCGACCAGCCGCCGTTGATAATATCAACCGCCGGAACCGTCGAATTGTAGGCGAACCATCCGTTGAAGCCGCAGAAGGCCGACACCCGTTTGATGTTGCAGGTGTGGGACGCAAGCGATGTAGATATCGTCAGCAGGTTGTAAGCTTCCGCGACATCCTCGTTGACCTGCGTCGCGGTGCCGCCGTCGATGTCATATGAGAAAACGCCGAGGCCGAAACCGGAGGCCGACCCCCAACTGATGATAAACGTATCGACCGATACCGCCGGTGTGAACGCGAGCGCATTCGTCGTCGTGTCATTTGCCCAGCCCTGACCGCCGAATGTGTAGTTGCCGTTGTTGATCGCGTCCCAGCCCGCACCGGCGGAAATCCGCGTGTCGTAAGCAGTCAGTTGCGCGGCGTTATCGAGGCCGGTGCCGCCGCCGGTCACACCAAACCCGGCGATGGCGCTGTGCGCGCTGGCGGGGATGCCGAGTACGTTGAGATAGGCCGCCAGCCTTGTCGGAACGCAGAACGGCTCCGCGCCGGCGGCGTTGAAGGTGCCGCTGGTGCCGGCGCCAAGACCTTTCTCCTGGCTATCGCCGACTACCGCGATGCGCGCGCGGCCGCGACCGAGCAACACGCGCTGCTTGGCGCTGCGCAATTTGGCGAGGTTGCGTTCCGGGTTGAAGTTGTGGACGTTCGCAAACTGCCCGCGAAATTGCTGCGCGAGTGTCGCGCGCATCAGACCTTCTCCGAGAACAATTCAATGTTGTAGACGCGCTGTGCCGTCGGCGTGTGGGCACCGACGGTGACGAGGTAGCCGAACAGGTCCGTGCCGGCGAGCTGGATCGGCTTGAGGATGCCGCCGGTCTCGATCCACAATGTGCTGCCGAGGGCCGCCGGCGCGCCAAGGTTGATGAAGCCGAGATAGGACGCCCGATCACCGGAAGCCAAACCATTAAATGCACCGTTGTCGCCCGTCGCACTCGGCGGCGTCACGTTGTAGAGGTGCAGGAGGTAGCTCGTTTCGCCTGAGATGATCGCCGCCGCGTCGATGCGCAGCGTCGCGCCGGTGAGCCGGATCAAGCCGCCCGAAGGCCCCATGCTGGCGAACTGCCACGCGGCGGTTGAGCCGGTCGCCGTGCCGATCACGTCGTTGGCCGCATAGGCCGCGGTGTCGTTCGGCCGCGTCTTGGCGACGGCGGCATGGAAGCCCTGACTGGCAAACCCGACATCGCCGATGTTGACGCCCGAGTTGGCCGCGAGCTTGCCGATGGCATTTGATCCGGCCGGAAGCGCGCTATCGATAACCGCCGAGGCCCACAGCCGGCCCGCCGAGATTTGCAGGAATTCATAGTCGCCATCGGTGCCCGACGTGTTGGCCGGCGTGGCCTTGCGCACGGCCATGGCCGGCACGCCGACGTCGGCATCGGCGGAGGCAACGTCTTCCGCCTTGGCGATGGAAGTTGCACCGGCCGCAGGAGAACCGCCGAAGGACGTAACCTGCGCGCCGCTGGCATCGACGATTTGCACCGTCGCTGCACGTTCGGAACCACGAACGGCACTGGTGATTGCGTTGCCGGAACCATCCAGCAAGCGCGTGGACCAGTTGCCGGACTGCGTAGCCGCCACGGTTCCATCCACGGTCAGCGATCCGCCGCCGTCGCTCACCGGCTGCGCCGTCGTTCCTGTCGGATCGACCCGCAGCGGGTCCGATGACGTACCGGCCTCAACCGACCCGCCGGATGCGGCCCTGCGCAGAATGGCGCCGAGGACGTACTGCGCGCCGGCGCCTGAGTCGGCGTCGAAGACGCGCGCTTCGCGCATATTGGAGCCGTCGGAGAAACCGACAGCCGTACCCGTCGCCGGATCGGCCGAGCCGAAATTCGAGGCGGTGCCGCCGGAACCGCCAAACGCGGTGATCTGGGCGCCGCTGCCATCGACGATCTGCACGCTGACGGCGCGTTCCGAGCCGCGCGCGGCGCTCGTCACCGCGTTGCCGCTGCCATCCTGAATGCGCACGGGCCAGTTGCCGGACTGCGCGGCCTGAACCGCGAAGGTGCCCGCGTTGTCAACCGTGAGCGCGCCGCCGCCATCGTCCACGGACAAGGTGCCGGCATTGTCGTCGACGTGAACGACGTTGGTGATCGCGGTGAGCGTCCCGTCGATGGTGAGGGAACCGCCGCCGTCATCGACCGACAGCGTGCCAGCGTTGTCATCGACGTGCACGACGTTGGCGATTGTCGTCAGCGTATCGACATTATGGTGCGGCGTGTGGACGCCGGCGTTATCGGTCGTCTTAAGCGTCGTGCCGGTGCCGCCACTTGGCGAGTTCGTCGAGCCAGGCGCCGGCGAATTGCGGCCCGCGCAGGCTGTCGGGATCCTCCGCGGAAAACACTTGCGCGACGACGCCGTTCGACCATTCGAGCCGGCGGCGCGAGGGAATCCACGTCGGCCGCTCGGCGCGTGCATGCACGGCAAACAAGCCGGACACGCCTTCGATCATGACCTCGCGGACCTCGTGCTCGGTTTCGCCGATCAGCGCCAGCGGGCCGGTGGGGCAATCGGCGAACGGCGCCTTGCCGAGCGCCATGCCGCGCACCCATTCGGCGCCGGCGCGGGTTTTTCCGGCGCCACGGCCCCCGAGCAGCAACCACGTCGTCCAATGTGTGTCGGGCGGGCGCTGGTGGACGTGCGACAAAACCGGAAAGTCGCCATACATCCGCTCATTCGTGCCTATCGGTTGGGTCGCGAGGAATTTCGGGGCCAGATTGCTGTTCGACAAAAGCGTAAATGCGGCGCGCAAGTTCGTTGCGGAATTCATCGATGTCGGCTGGGTCTTTGTCATCCGCTGGCGTTAATTCCGCTTTTCCGGGGTGGCGCCGCGCATCGAGCAACGTCAGCTCGCGCAGCGTCTTGACCATGATGGCGAGCGCGCGCGCATCGCGTTCGCGTTCGTCGGGTTTCTGCGTGGCGTCGAGGATGCGGGTTTCGATGTCGTGCACCTGCGCGGCGGCGGTGCGCCAGATGCGCTTGACCAGCGCGACGCGGCCGCCTTTGAAGTGATGGCGCCGGCGCCGCTTGACGGCGCCGTTGGGCCCGCGCGCCATGACGACCCCGGTGAGGCGGCGCGGCAGCGGCGCCAGGCCGAGCGCCTCGGTTTCGCGGCCGCCGTCGATATAGCGGTACATTCTTCGCGTGCTGAGGGCGTTCTCAGCACAAATCTGCTTGGTCGGTTTTCCGTCGGCGTAGGCTTGACGCACACGCCGGATAAAGTCCGCGCCTTGCGGAATTTGCGACTTCATCGGCCGACACCTGAAGGATGGAGCGCCCGGAACGCCGGCGCGTGCGGCGCCGTCCCTGCC
>JBGPOB010000308.1:0-4490 GCA_041487815.1 Xanthobacteraceae bacterium
ACCCGTCAGCGCAACGCCCGTTGCCATGTAGTTATAGACGCGGATCATGTAAGCGCGCAGGCCGGCATCGATGGCCGCCGCGCGATCGCCACCGAAGCCGCCACGAACCGCGGGATTCCGGTTAAAATCCGACATTGAAGTTCCCTCTCTCTGCCGGATTGTTTACCGGCCGATGTGGCGTCGCGGTTCAACAGCCGCGCCCGCCCGATGCCGAGAATCTAGTGGTAGATCGCGGCAAACGGAAGATGGCGACAAGGCGTTATTTTTCAACGAGAAAACGACATTAACGCGAGTTAACTCAGGGCTCGCGCGGCCCGATTACAGATTCCGCAGCACCGGCGCGGGTTTACGGCCAAGGGCCGAAAAGGTGCCGAACAGCCCGAATAGCAATGTCACGAGCAAGGCGCCAAATGCCGCGGCAGCGGCAGGCCCGGGCTGCCAAACGTAGGCCAAATTCATCACATCGGTCACCACCCGCCAGGCGGCAAGCGACCCAACCGCAACGCCCAGCAGCGCGGTTGCAAGGCCAAGCAGCAGATATTCCAGCGCGTAGGCGGTAATCAGTTGCCCGCGCGTTGCGCCTAGCGTTTTCAAAATCACCGAATCGTAGACGCGATGGCGGTGGCCGGCGGCGAGCGCTCCGCCCAGCACGAGCGCCGCGGCGATCAAGGTGATCGAACTGGCACCGCGCACCGCCAGCGCCAGATTGGCGACCAGATTGCCGAAGGCATCGAGCGCATCCTTGACCCGCACGATCGTGACCGATGGAAATGCATCGGCGACGCCCTTGAGCATGGCGAGCTCTTCGCTCGCGCTCCCGCCGCCGGGATAAGTCAGCGTCGCAATGTGCATCACCGGCGCGCCGCGAAACGCGCCCGGCGAATAGACCAACACGAAATTGATGCCGAGCGACTGCCAGTCGAGGCTCCGTAAATTCGCGATGCGCGCGGTGATATTGCGGCCGAGCACGTTGACCGTCACCGCGTCGCCGACCTTCAAGCCAAGCCCTTCCGCGATTTTCTTTTCGAACGACACCAGCGGCGGACCGTCATAGTCGGGCTTCCACCATTCGCCTTCGACAACGCGCGAGCCCTGCGGAACGTCGTTGGTGAACGTGATGCCGCGGTCGCTCTGCAGCACCCATGCCGCGTCCTGCTTGGGCTTGAGGTTCTCGGCCTCGATGCCCGCCGCACGGACGATGCGCCCTCGCAACATGGGAACGCGTTCGAGCATCGCGTTGGGGGCCCGCTCATGAACGAAAGCGTCAAACCGCGCGGTCTCGGATTGCGGAAGGTCGACAAAATAAAACGACGGCGCCTTGGCGGGCAGCGCGGCCGTGAACTGCCGGCGCAGATTTCCGTCGATTTCCAGGACCGTGACCAGCAGCGAAATTCCAAGGCCCAGCGACAACACGACCGTCGGCGTCAACGCGCCGGGCCGATGAATATTGGCGATGGCGAGCCGCAAGATGGTCGAGCGCACACGCGGCGCGCGGCGCGCGATCAGCATCATCAGACTGGCGATCAGTCTCAACGCGACAAACACGGCCGCCGCCGCCGCAATGAAGATAAGTGCGATCTTGCGATCATAGGAGGCGATGACTGCAAATCCCGCCAGCGCGCCAACACACACTGCGGTCGCCGCAACGTAGCGCTTGCGCGGCCAGCCGCGTTCGGGCGCGACCTCGCCGCGAAACAGCGCCGACGCGGGCACGTCATGGGCGCGTCCCAGCGGCCACAACGCGAATCCCACCGCGATCAGAATCCCATAGGCCAGGGCGAGCGCAAGCTGCACAGGATGTATCTGGGCGACAAACGGCAACGGGATGATGGCGCCAAACAGCGCCTCGACGGCAAACGGCAATGCCGCGCCGACGGTCACACCGATGACGACGCCGATCAATGCCAGCATCAGCACCTGGATCAGATAGATGAGAAAGACGCCGGCGCCGGTCGCGCCGAGCGATTTCATGGTCGCGATAACGTCGCGCTTGCGGTCGAGAAAGTATTTGGTCGAATTGGCGATCCCGATGCCGCCGACCAGCAACGCGGCGAGCCCGACGAGCGTCAAATATTGGGTGAATTGTTCGATCGACCGTTCGAGCTGCGGCGAAACATTGGAACGGCTGCGGATTTCCCATCCGGCCGACGGAAACTGCGCGCGCGCCGCTGCAACGGCGCGCTCGACCGTGCGATCGGGCGCTTCACTGTCGGAAATCCGCACGCGGTAGAGCCACCGCACCAGGCTGCCGGGCTGGATCAGGTTGGTGGCGCGCAACGCTTCCTGGCTGATCAACAGGCGCGGCCCGAACGCGATGCCGGCCGCAAGCTTGTCGGGCTCGCTCTTCAGCGCCGCGCGGACCTCAAGCGTTGCCTCGCCCACTGTGATGCGCTCGCCCTGTTGCAGGTGAAGACGCACCAGCAGGGCCGGATCGGCCACCACGCCGAACGCGCCTTCGCGACGCATGAGCAGGGTTGCAAGCGCGCCCGCCGGCTCGGTTTCGACCGCGCCGTAAAGCGGGTACGCGTCATCGACCGCCTTGATCTCGACAAGCGTCGCTTCGCCATTGGAACTGCGCGCCATGGCGCGCATGGTCGCGACCGTGCCCGCTGCGCCCTGCGCCGCGATGAATTTTCTCTCCTCGGCGCCCGCCTCGCGCTGGATCAACACGAACGAAATGTCGCCGCCGAGAATGACGCGGCCTTGCCGCGCCAGCCCCTCGGCCAGTCCGCGTGAAAACGAACCGATACTCGCGATCGCCATGACCCCGAGCGCGATGCAGGCGATGAAAACATAGAATCCGCGCAAGCCGCCGCGCAATTCGCGCAACGCAAAGCGCAATGCGAGCCGCGGCAGAAATGCGACAGCTTGTGGAGAGAGGGCGGCGATGCTCATACGCCAGCACTTTCGCTTTGCGCGTCGGCGAGCCGTCCGGAGCGCATCCGCACGACCCGATCGCAGCGGGCGGCCAGGGTCGGGTCGTGCGTGACCAGCACCAACGTCGTGCCGCGCTCGACGTGGCCGGCGAACAGAAGGTCGATGATTTGCTGGCCGGTCGCTTCGTCAAGATTGCCGGTCGGCTCATCCGCCACCAGGATCGACGGATGCGGGGCCAGCGCGCGCGCCAGCGCTACCCGCTGCTGCTCGCCGCCGGAAAGCTGCGCGGGATAATGCGTCAATCTGTCGGCAAGCGCGACCGCGGCAAGCTCGCGCTCGGCGCGGGCAAAAGCGTCGCCAACCCCGGCGAGTTCAAGCGGTACAGCGACATTTTCCAGCGCAGTCATGGTTGGAATCAGATGAAACGACTGGAAAACGATGCCAACGTGGCGGCCGCGAAACCGCGCCAGGGCGTCTTCGTCGAGGCGTCCAATGTCAGCGCCCGCCACAACTACAGAACCGGCATCGACCCGCTCGAGGCCGGCGATGACCATCAGCAACGTCGATTTGCCGGAGCCCGATGGGCCGACCAGCCCGACGGCCTCGCCATTGCCAATTTTCAGGCTTATGTCTTTGAGAATGTGAACGCGGGCAGCGCCGCGCCCGAGCGCAAGATTGACCCCCGAAAGCGCAATCGCCGGTGCGAGCGCGTTATGAGTCGTGGAGGTATCGTCCATGCTGTCCTTCGGTCTCGGCAGTGGGTCGCGCCGCAATTCACGCCAGCTTGGGTCATATGGGAATCGAACCGGCGAGGTCCAGTCATTGTCGCCGTTTGTCGCGGTCACGCTTGTATTAATGGGCTTGGTACTTGCTGGCTTGGGCGTCGGAATTGTACCACCGGCCCTGGCGCAGGATCGCCCGATCAAGATCGTTGTACTCGGGGACTCGCTAACGGCCGGCCTCGGCCTCTCCGCGCGCGATACATTTCCCGCCGGCCTCCAGCGCGCGCTTAAACGCCGCGGAATTGCCGTCGACATCGTCAATGCCGGCGTGTCGGGCGACTCCGCGTCCGCTGGCCTTGAGCGCCTCGATTGGGCGGTCGCGCCGGACACCGACGCCGTCATCGTCGAGCTCGGCGCCAACGACATGCTCCGCGGAGTGGACCCGCAGATTACCCGACGCGCGATCGGAACGATCGTGCGCAAACTGCGCGAACGCCACATCGCGGTCCTGATCTGCGGCATGCTCGCACCGCCCAACATGGGCGAAGAATACGCCATGGCGTTCAAGCTGATTTTTCCCGACGCGGCCATCGCCTACGGCGCGCTCTATTATCCGTTCTTTCTTACCGGCGTCGCCGCGGTCCCATCACTGAACCAGCGCGATGGCCTTCATCCCACAGCCGCGGGCATCGACGTCATTGTTTCAAATATTCTGCCGACGGTGGAGCAGCTGATTGACTGGGCCAAGGTGGAGCGCGACCGGCGTGCGATCGCGGTTAAGGCGGAATCCGAATCGCAACTGAGAACCCCTTGATATTGCACCGGCTTGCGCGTCGACCCGCCGACTGCCGCCATTTGTGATCGAAGCGGGGCAGGATGCTCTTGCGCGAA
>JBGPOB010000309.1:0-4487 GCA_041487815.1 Xanthobacteraceae bacterium
AACCCTCCCCCTTTCAGGGGGAGGGAGCACACCGCCTGCGTGGCCCGCCGAATTGTGCTAGAGAGACCGCATGGCCATGGACGTCGAATCCGAAATCCGCGACCTCAAGCGCCGCGTCAGCGAGATGGAAGGCTCGTTCGGCTTCCTGACGAAGCAAGTCCAGGGCGTGCACAAGGACCTGCTGGAATTCGAGGAAAAGACCGACAAGAAATTGCGGGAGCATGACGCCCGCTTCGACCGGCTCGACCGGGACCTCAAGGGTCTTCGCACGGACATGCCGAAAATCGTCGGCGACACCGTGCGCGAGGTCTTCCGCGAAGAGCAGGGGCGCAAGCGCTGATGCGCCCGGGCGCGCACCTGATGATTCGTTTGACGTCTTGTGCCGGAGCCTGCGCGGACTTAACGAAGACTTGTTGGCGTTCAGGTCGAAGACGGAGCGATGGTTTGACCGCCTTGATTGGCGGTTCGATCGCATCGACCGGCGGCTCGACGATTTCGGCGACAGGGTCGATGATCTGGCGGGCGAACTGCGCCGCATCGTTGGCGACGCGGTGCGGGAGGCGAACCGGGAGCGCGACAGAAAGCGCTGAATGGATCGCGGGCGACACAAAGCGCTGACGGGACGGGATTGATGACGCGCAAGTCGAAAGAGCGCGTAGGGTGGGTTAGCGCCGAAGGCGCGTAACCCACCGCTGACCTTGTTGTGAAGTCCCATGGTGGGTTACGGCGCTTCGCGCCAACCCACCCTACGAACTGGATTATGGTCACGGTGAAACTCGTCACCATAATCCGATATTTCAGATCAGGCGAAGCAAGTCATGAACGATTCAGAAAGCAGTCGGAGTGAAGATAGCTCAACTTTGCCACCTCTTCCGGGCTCGCTAGCTGGCAATATCGGCGATCCAATTCTTTTGACGAATGTCGAGTTGGACGGCGTCGCGGCAGGAAATGCGCGCGGCGGAGAGATGCTGAAAGTATGGACACGACTTGCGATCACGTCTGATGACCCAGCTTTCCATCGTATTGCCGATAGCCTAGCGGGTGTCATTCGCCATCACTGCAACGCGGTTCGCAAGTTTGTTGACGTGGAGAACACTAGCACCGTTCTTCTTATCATTCGGCCCGACAAGACTGCCGAACTATGGATGGACACGGCCGCAATATGCCTGAATATCCTTCCTAGGCGAGACATACAGCCGGGCACAGCTGTTTTCGATAGTGACATTGTGGACGTGACCGCGATGGCCTTTCCGTTGGTAAACATCAGTGCAGATGACAAGGTCGTCTGTCTTTTCCGACAAGGCTGGCGCTTTGGGCTTTATTTCGATTTCAATCCCAAGAAGGGCCTTTCGGTCGACGAGTTTCGCCGTACGCTCGGAAGCCTATATCGCAATTTGAAGTATCGACACATTTACGATGCTGTCGAGCGGCCTGAAACGTTCGAGAAGCTCATAGACGCCGGCTGGTTCCCTTTTGCGGAGATTATCACAACTGAGTTTCGTGAACTCGTGCAGGCATGCGAAGCCGGATTTGACCTAAAAGATGTTGAGCTGAAAATTGTTGCCGCGTTTGATACCAAGCGTCTAGACCGCATGCTTTCGCGATGGCTGGCACAACCGCATTTCGCATCACGCGAATCAATCCTACGATCAGCGATTAAGAACTTTGCTAGCAATGATCCCGTGGCCGTCATAAAGATAGTCTTGACGGAAATCGACGGCGTATTGAACGCCGCTCACCGAGCCGCTCACGGCAAGGGGGCATCTCGAAACGCTCTAATCGAATTCGCTGTCAAATCCGCGGAGCGAAAGGCTGGAAGCCCTTATACACTTCTTCTACCGATCGCATTCGCTCGCTACTTGGAGGCGCGAACCTTCGCGCACTTCGACCCTGTGGCCGGGAATGGCAATGCAAGTTCTCGCCACGCTGTTGGACACGGCGAGGCAGCTGCAGATACGTATACGAACGTCGCAGCTCTTCAAGCATTGCTGACGCTTGATCAGTTTGCCTTCTCAATTTGATATCGTAGCGCTCACATTTGTTCGCTGGGGAAATTTCGGTGACAGCAAGCGTAGCTCGGATTGAGCGCAGCGAAACCCGGGGTTAGGTCGATCCCGCATTTCGCTTCGCTCAATGCGGGATACAAGGCAACGGTCACGCCGCATCCGCCGGGCGCACGCGCTTGGCGATCTCCCCACCCTTCTCGCGCTCCACCACCGCGATGTCGTACTGGCCCTGCAAATCGAGCCAGAACTGCGCGCCGTTGCCGAAGTAGCGCCCAAGCCGCACCGCCGTATCCGCCGTGATCGAGCGGCGACCGTTGAGAATGTCGGTGATGCGGCCGGACGGCACGCCGATGTCGAGCGACAGCCGGTTGGCGGAAAGCTTGCGCGCCGCGAGTTCGCGTTTCAGCAGGCGGCCGGGATGTGCGATCGGAGCCATTGTTTCATCCTCTGTGGTAGTCGACGATCTCGACGTCGAAAGCATCGCCTTTGCGAAACTCAAAACAGATGCGCCAACGCTCGTTGACGGTCATCGCCCATTGGTTCTTGCGGTCGCCCTTGAGCTTGTGCAGCCCGACGCTTCGCAGCGGACTCAAGTCTTGCAGCGACTTCGCGACATTGAGCGCCAGCAGCAGATCGGTGGCGGCTTCGAAATCCAGCCCGCCAAACTGGTTCGGCCGCTCGCCGTCCCAGACCTTGCGGGACGCCGAATTGCGCCACGACCGGATCATGGCAGGAACATACTACGATAAACGGTGAAGCGCAACCGCGTCGGATGGGTTGAGCGCAGCGAAACCTTGCGCCGCCAGGATGTCGTTCCGCGTCAGCCTCGGATGGTCGGCCAGGATCGCATCGGCCGTCATGCCGGCGCCGAGCTTGCGTAGCACCGTCTCGACCGGAATGCGCGTGCCGCGGATCACCGGCTTGCCGCCCATGATCTCTGGGTTGATCTCGATCCGCTCGTGGGCCATCGGCGCCTCCAGCACACGCGGCACCAATACCACAAAATGGGCAGATCCGCGAGCCGGTCCCTCGGACATCATGCCCGCAGTTGCTCGCCTCGCTAGCGCTTCGGCGCAGCGGGTCGCGGGCATTCACGTCTTGTTCAAATGCTGCAAGCAAGCAAGACGTGGATGGCCGGGTCACGCGCCGGATCCTGCGCCCGGACGGCGCAAAGCGCCGATCCGGGTGGCGCGGCCCGGCCATGACAAAGAAGGGTTACGCCGCCGGCTTCTCCATCACCAAATTCCCATCGTCATCCACCGACAGCCCTGTCTTCCTTGCCTCCGCCAGCACACTCGGATGCCAATCCACCTTGCCGGCGTCCGGGCCGCCGACGATCGCCATCAACAGCGCGTCGGGCCGGTCGCTCAGACTGCGGAAGCCGCGGTAGATGCCGATCGGCACGTTGACCACGTCGCCCTCGTCGAGGTCGAGTGTGCGCTCCTCCTCGCCCTCCAGCCAGAACACCTGCCAGGGGCCCTTCACCGGGATGAACACCTCCTCGGTCGCGTGGCGGTGCAGCGCCGCGCCCTTGCCGGTCTTGGCGCGCACATAGGTGACCGAGAAACCCGCCGCGCCGGCCGTGACGTTGGGCTTGAGCGAGGCGTTCTCGGTGACGCCCATGCCCACCATGTTGATAATCTCGCGCTCGTAGCGCGGAATGCGCTGGTCGAGGAATGCCAGGCCCAGCGCCTTGACGTTGTTCGCCCGCGCGACGCATTCGCGCTCCATCGCAGCCTTCGAGATGCGAGGAACCGGCTTTCCCGCAATCCGTGGATCGACAACCGGCATGTGCGTCCTCCCTTGTTGCTGGCCGCGCCGGCGAAAGCCCGCGGCCGGTCAAGCCTAGCGCGGAGCGCGACGCCGCGCCGTCGATTTATCGCCGCTTGACAGGACTATTTCCCTACTGTATATATTCCTACAACCCCGCTCATCGAGGGCGCCTCCGGAGGCGTTCGAAGGCGGAGCGGGGTGCGGCGCCCGCGTCCCGTGCCTCGCAAGCACGGCGCCCGGGCGGCGCCGGGGACCCGCCCGGGGGCACTACGACCCCCCGCGACAGGTTCGCTGATATCCGGCGGCGACGCCGGATAGAAAGCGCGGCCCCGGCTGCCGAAAACCGCCGCGATGGAGCGCCGGAGGGCGCCCGCGTGTTCGCAAGAGCACGCGGCCAGTAACGAACCGGTGCGCCACCCGGCGCTCCGTCCCCCTCGCTTCACTCCGCGAGGGTTTGCAGCAAAACTCGGACGCACCACGCCGCGAGAACGAAGGAGCTCGCCCGATGACAGCGACAAGCGACCCGATCGAAGACATCCGGCGGCGCGCGATCGACGGCATCGACCGCTGCCGCAGAAAAATCCTGATCGCGCTGAACCGCGATTACCAGCATTGCGGCAAGGCAAGCTGCGCGCGCTCGCGCCGCTGCCGCGGCTTCGCCTGCGAGCCGGACCTCGATGGCGATGAACCGTAGAACGGCACGCCGGG
>JBGPOB010000310.1:0-4460 GCA_041487815.1 Xanthobacteraceae bacterium
AGGATCGCATCGGCAATTTCCTGCGGCTTGGCGAAACGCCGAAATGGAATGGCACGTTGAAAAGCTTCCCGGAGCTTTTCAGGTCGCGACTGCAGCATTGGTGTATCGGTCGGTCCCGGGCAAACACAGTTGACGTTGATTGAGTATCGCGCCACCTCTCGCGCCAGCGACTTTGTGAACGCAATTACGCCCCCTTTGGCAGCGGCGTAGGCTGTCTCACCGCTGCTGCCGACGCGCCCGGCATCGCTTGAAACATTGACGATCTTGCCCTTGCCGGCAGCGATCATCGCCGGAAGCAGCGCGTGCGTCAGATGCAATGTCCCTCCCAGGTTGATGGAAACGACGCGGTCCATGTAGGCGGGTTGATTTTCGACAAACGGCTGGATGTCGTTCCATCCCGCCGCGTTGATCAATATATCGATCTGGGGATGGCGCTTGAGCACATCCGATGCGCAGCGACGAATTGACTCTGAATCCGCAAGGTCGATCGCTACAAATTCAACCGCAAGATTTGTTTCCGCAGCTTCGCGTTCGAGTTGCGCCCCCTTTTCCGCGTTCACATCCGCACAGATGACGGTTGCTCCACAGCGGGCTGCCTCCAGTACCGTTGCCTTGCCGATTCCGGACGCGCCACCCGTCACCAGCGCAGTCTTTCCGTCGAGCTTCATTGTGTTGCTCCCGTATTAGGCTGTGCCGAACCATTTGGTCTCCTGGCTAGAAACTTTTGGACGCGTTGACGTGTTTCGCTGTTGGTCATCAGGTCACGCGTGGCTTCGAGCTCGGCTGAATAGCCACCCCGTCCCGGCTCCGTCGCCGCCGCAATACAAGCCTTGCTTGCAACCAGGGCGGCGGCCGGCAGGTCCGCAATGCGCCGGACGACTTCGACCGCCTTCTCGCGCAAGAGCGCGCGCGGCGCCGTCCAATGTACGACGCCAAGTTGCCGCGCACTTTCGCCGTCAAGCCTTTCGGCGCCGAGAATGAGCCGTGTCGCGACGGACCGACCGCATAGCCGCGTGAGCCGCTGGGTTCCACCGGCGCCCGGTATCAATCCAAGTTGCACCTCGGGTAGTCCGAGTTTTGATTCGGCGGCGGCGATGCGAAGATCACAAGCCAGCGCGAGCTCCAAGCCACCGCCCATGGCGGCTCCGTCGATCTCAGCCAGGCTCACCTGCGGCAGTTGCTCGATCCGCATATAGAGACGCTGGATGCCCGCCACGAATGCATACATGCGATCGGGTCCGTCACTGGCGTCCATGCGTTCGCGCACTTCCTTGAGATCCGCACCGGCGCAGAACACGCGTTGATCAGAGCGTATATGCAAGACCTTCCAATCCGTGCGGGAGCCGAGGGCGTCGAGCCTTGCATTGAAGTTCCGCAGCCATTCCTCACTGATCGCATTCACCGGCGAATGGCTCAAGGTCAGCGTTGCGACCTCTTCCGCGACATTTGTTACAAACATCTGCTCGCCCCTACTCCGCCGCCTGCTGTCGCTTAATCTGGTGAGCCTTGATCAACTCGCGCGCGATGATCAATTTTTGAACTTCGGTGGCGCCTTCATAAATGCGCAGCGCCCGAACCTCCCGGTAAAGCGCCTCGACCTTGACGCCGACGCGCACGCCATGCCCGCCGAACAATTGCACCGCGCGATCGATCACCCGCTGCGCCATCTCGGTTGCAAATGCTTTGGCAACCGACGATTCGCGCGTGATACGCGCGGCGCCTTGGTCCTTTTGCCATGCGGCGCGATAGACAAGCAGCGCAGCGGCATCGATCTCGATGGAACTGTCGGCGATCGCCGCCTGAGTCAACTGCAGATCGGCCAGAGGCGCGCCGAACAATTTGCGCGTGGTTGCGTGATGCAACGCTTCGTCGAGACCACGGCGAGCGAGGCCAAGGGCAGCAGCAGCGACCGTCGACCTGAATATATCTAATGTCGCCATCGCGACCTTGAAGCCATCGCCCGGTGCGCCCAGACGGTTGGCAACGGGCACCCGGCAGCCATTAAAGCGGAGCGTCGCGAGCGGATGTGGCGCGATGGTTTCGATTCGGCCGGCGACCTCCAAACCCTGCGTATCGCTATCGACTACGAACGCGGATAGCCCCTTTGCCCCGGGCGCCTCGCCGGTTCGCGCGAACACCACGTAGTGGTCAGCGATGCCGCCATTCGAAATCCACGTCTTTACGCCGTCGAGGCGAACATGCGCCGGTCCGTCTTTGGTGGCGGTCGTCGCCAGCGCGCTGACGTCGGAGCCCGCCTCGGGCTCGGAAAGTGCGAAGGCCGCGATATGACGGCCATCACGCACCGGCGGTAGATACTTGCCCTTCAATTCGTCCGTTCCGAACAACGAAATCGAGCCAGTACCGAGACCCTGCATGGCAAACGCGAAATCCGCGAGACTTTCATGCCACGCAAGAATTTCGCGAGCGATGCAAAGCGTCCGGACGTCGAGCTTTTCCGACAACCCGCCATAGGCTGCGGGGACGACTGCCTTCAACCAACCCGCCTCACCAAGAGAACGGACGAGCGCCCGACAGCTGCGATCAGTGTCGGCATGATCAATATGGTGCGCAACCTCTCGTTTCGCCCATGCTGCCAAATCCGACGCAAACCGCCGATGCGCGGCGTCGAAGAAAGGCCACTCAAGGTGGAGCAAGTCAGGCATCAGCTCTTGCTCCCGTTCTGGTCACTTTCAAGGTCGGACGTGCGGCTGCGCAGCATGTAGCGCTGAATTTTTCCTGTCGCCGTTTTCGGTAGATTGTCGACGAATTCGATCCAGCGCGGATATTTCCACGGACCGATTGTCCTCTTCACATGGACCTTGAGTTCATCGTGGAGAGCCCGATTTGGGCCACGGTCGTGCCGATCCTTGAGCACGACAAAGGCTTTTGGCTTGATTAAGCCGTTACCGTCCTCAGCGGGAACCACCGCCGCCTCCAGCACGCTCGGGTGGGCGACCAGAGCTTCCTCGACTTCAAACGGGGACACCCATATTCCACTAACCTTAAACATATCATCGGTACGACCGCAGTAAATATAGACTCCATCGGGACGCCGCAGATATTTGTCGCCGGTGCGGGTCCACTCGCCGATAAAGGTGCGGCGCGATTTCTCGCGCTGGTTCCAATAGCCGGCCGCCGATGATTCGCCGCGCACCAGCAGCTCGCCGATCTCGTCGTCGGCGACGTCTTGCCCAATTTCGTCGACCAGCCTGAGCTCGTAACCGTCGACCGGCACGCCGGACGTGCCATACTCCACCGCGTCCGGAAGATTGGTCAGGAACAGGTGTCCCATCTCGGTCGAGCCGACGCCATTCACTATGTCTATGCCGAAGCGTTCCTTCCAGTCGATGCCGACATGCGCCGGCAAGGGTTCGCCGGCGGAAAAGCAGAGCCGCAAGCGGTTCGACATGTTGTCGCGCGTGCATTCGGGATCGACGAGAATGGCGGCATAGAGCGTCGGCACCGCAAAAAACATCGTCGGCTGGTATCCGCGCAGCGTCTCGAATACGGTCTGCGGCGTCGGTCGCTCCGGATAAAGCACCGAGGTCGCGCCGACCCACATCGGGCACAACATTGCGTTGCCGAGGCCATAGGCGAAGAACAGCTTCGGCGCGGAAAAGATCACGTCGTCTTCACGGATGCCGATGCGAACCTGCCCCGAGGTGCGCGCGATGTTCATCGGCGTCGAATGCACATGCATCGCTCCCTTCGGCATTCCGGTCGTGCCGGACGAATAGAGCCAGTACGCGACCTCATCGGCACAGGTTCTGGCGGGTGCCGAGCCTTCGTTCTCGGCCGCCAAAAGCGTGTCCAGCCGCGGCATCGACACAGGGCCGCCGCCCACCACGACAATTTCCTTGACGTTCGGTAGATCCTTTGCGGCTTCCTGCACCATCGGAAGCAGCGCGGTCGAAGCAAAAACCGCCTTGGCGCGCGAATCCTCGAACAGGTAGCGATACTGGTCGACCGTCAGCCGTGTATTGACCAGAACCGGAACGATACCCGCGCGGATGGCGCCCCAGAACAGCACGGGAAAGTCGACGGTGTCGAGCAGAACGAGGGCGATGCGGTTTTCCGGTTCAATCCCCATACGTGCCAGCATCGGGCCGATGCGCGCCGCGGTGTCGCGCAGTTCGCCATAGGTCAGGTTCCGCGACGGGTCGATGAACGCGGTCTTCTCGCCCCGTCCCTCGGCGACGTTGCGATCCACGAAATCGACAGCGGCATTATAGTCGCGAAAGGCGGTCATTCCTGCGGCTTACCCTTTGATATTACACGTAAATTTTGCGGGTGCATGGTAGTCATTGAGCTATCTCACGTGGTCTCTCACTTGGCCTTGGCGAGGATGATGCGCGCGTCCACCGCCAGGCAGCCGTCGTCGAGCGCCAGGCAAGGGTTGAGGTCCACTTCGTCGATCTGCGGGTGCTCCTCCAGCAACCGGCCAAGCGAGACCAGCATGG
>JBGPOB010000311.1:0-4450 GCA_041487815.1 Xanthobacteraceae bacterium
ATGATGTAGGACAGGATCGCGCCGGAAGAGCCGACCAGCGCGCCGGTGATGATCAGCGCCGAATTGCCGAGCGTGAAACCGATGCCGGCGGCGGCCCAGCCCGAGTAGGAGTTGAGCATGGAGATCACCACCGGCATGTCGGCACCGCCGATCGGGACGATGATGAGCGCGCCGAGCGCGAACGCGATCGCAGCGACCAGCCAGAAATCGATTTGGCTCTGCGACACCACCAGGCCGTAGATGAAGAACACCAGCGCCAGCGCCAGCGCGCTGTTGATGATGTGCCGGCCCGGCAATGTGATCGGCTTGCCGCTCATGCGGCCGGAAAGCTTCAGGAACGCAATGACCGAGCCCGTGAAGGTGACGGCGCCGATGGCGACGCCGAGCGCCATTTCGACAAGGCTCGACTTGTGGATATTGCCGACGGTGCCGATATCGAACGCCGTCGGCGCATAGAACGCGCCCGCCGCCACCAGCACCGCCGCCATGCCGACCAGCGAATGGAACGCGGCGACAAGTTCGGGCATCGAGGTCATCGGCACGCGCCGTGCGATCACCGCGCCGATGGCGCCGCCGAATCCGATGCCGAGCACGACCAGGAGCCAGGCACCGAGGCCGACGGGCGGATGCGCCGCCAAAGTCGTGACCACGGCGATGGTCATGCCGATCATGCCGAACATGTTGCCGCGCCGGCTCGACTCCGGGCCCGACAATCCGCGCAGCGCGAGAATGAACAGGATGCCGGCGACGAGATAGAGCAGCGCGGCGATATCGGCGCTCATGAGTCTGTTCCCCCACATGCGCTGTCATCGTCCGCGAAGGCGGACGATCCAGTCAGCCGCCATTCACAGCTGCCGTCGCCAGCTCGCGGCCCAATGGATGCCCCGCCTTCGCGGAGCATGACCAGGCTCTTTACGCGGCGCGCGCCGCTCACTTCTTCTTCTTCTGATACATCGACAGCATGCGCTGGGTGACCAGGAAGCCGCCAAAAATGTTGATCGAAGCGAACACCAGCGCGACGAAGCCGAGCGCGCGCGCCCAGATCGGCCCCTGGTCGTTGCCGGCGAGCGCAACCCCGACCGCGAGCAGCGCGCCGACCACGATGACGGAGGAGATGGCGTTGGTCACCGACATCAGCGGCGTGTGCAGCGCCGGCGTCACCGACCAGACGACGTAGTAGCCGACAAACACCGCCAGCACGAAAATCGAAAAGCGGAAGACGAAGGGGTCAACCGCGGAAGCGATTTGGTCCATTGTGGGCTCCTATCGGGCCACGAGTTTCTCCCTCTCCCCGTTTGCGGGGAGAGAGTCAGGGTGAGGGGGAGCGGCAACCGGCGGCGTATGGATCAAGTGCCCCTCACCCGCCGCGCTGCGCGCGTCGACCTCTCCCAGCAAGCGGGGAGAGGTGAAAGGTGTACGCGTCTCATTCATCGCCATGGCCTCGAATTCGCCGTTGCACTAGGCCGCTGTCTTCGGCTGGAAGTTCGGGTGGATTACGGCGCCGTCGCGCGTCAGCGCCGTGCCCTTGATGATTTCGTCGTCCCAGTTGATCGCGAGCTTCTTTTCCTTCTTGTCGATCATGGTTTCGAGGAAGGTGAGGAGATTCTTGCCGTAGAGCGCCGACGCGGAAGCGGCGAGCCGGCCGGGAACATTGTTGTAGCCGACGATCTTGACGCCGTTCAGGTTGACTATTTCTCCAGCCTTGGCGCCCTCGACGTTGCCGCCGCGCTCGACCGCGAGATCGACGATCACCGAGCCTGGACGCATCGACTTCACCATCGCGGCGGAAATCAGCTTCGGCGCCGGGCGCCCGGGGATCAGGGCCGTGGTGATGACGATGTCCTGCTTCTTGATGTGGTCGGCGACGAGCGCGGCCTGCTTGGCCTGATACTCCTTCGACATTTCCTTGGCATAGCCGGCGGCGGTTTCCGCCTGCTTGAATTCCTCGTCCTCCACCGCGATGAATTTCGCGCCGAGGCTTTGCACCTGTTCCTTGACGGCGGGACGCACGTCCGTAGCCGTTACAATGGCGCCGAGCCGGCGCGCGGTCGCGATCGCCTGCAGGCCGGCGACGCCGACGCCCATGACAAAAATCTTGGCCGCCGGCACGGTGCCGGCCGCGGTCATCATCATCGGCAGGGCGCGACCGTATTCCGCGGCCCCGTCGACCACGGCGCGATAGCCGGCAAGGTTGGCCTGGCTCGAAAGCACGTCCATCGACTGCGCGCGCGAAATGCGCGGCATCAACTCCATTGCAAACGCCGTGACGCCGGCCTTGGCCATCGCCGCGAGCGCGGCATCGTTGCCATAGGGGTCCATGATCGCGGCAACGATGGCACCTTTCTTGTAGGTGGCAAGCTCGGCCTCGCTCGGCCGTCGCACCTTCAAGATCACGTCGGCATCCTTGGCCGCGCCGGTCGCGACGGTAGCGCCGGCGGCGCGGTATTCCTCGTCCGCAATGCCCGATTTCACGCCGGCTCCGGGCTCGACCACGACATCGGCGCCGAGCGCCTTGAATTTCTTGACGGTCTCAGGCGTCGCCGCGACGCGCGGCTCGTCCGAATCCGTTTCGCGCGCTACCGCAATTCGCATCGGCGCTCAATCCTTGTCACTTGCGGAAGATCTCGCGCGGGATTCCCGAAGCTCAATGCAAGCCGTAGAACGCAAGCGTCAGGAACGCCAAAACGAGAATGAAAGCGCTGAAGCCCTTTGAGCCGCTGATAAGTCCCTGCAACGTACCGATCACGGAAAATATGATCATGATTGCGGCGGGAAGCCAGTGATCCAATACGCCGCCGACCGTCAGCCCGAGCAACAATGTCACGACATTGGCGATGGCAATGACGACCAGATGCAGGAAACCGCCGTAGGTGCCCTCATGCTCCTTATAGTCGTTGCCGGTTGCCGTCGCGTATTCGAGCTCGCCATGATCGGCCATCAATATCCTCCAGCCATGCGGTCGCGTTGTCGCGCGGGGATTAGCGCAATTGGGGGCCGAGAGCAACGCCGTACGACGCAGACCACAGCGGCGAAGACAGGCTTCTCGCGGCCGGATCGCAACGTTGGCGGTCTGAGTCAGGCCGGATGATCCATGCGGCCGGGCTAGGCGGACCCCTGCGCAAAATCGCTCTGGTTATGCGAGCCCGGCGCGGCCGAGCGCCTTGGCTTGCCGCGCGGCGACCTTGGCCAGCGAAAAATCCGCGATGGCTTCGTTGAACAGGCGGTAGAAATTGAGCTTTGCCGCAAGGTGGAGAAATACGCCGCCCAGACCAATCGCGGCACGGTCCATGAAAACGAATTCGCGCGGTACCGTGACCGGCCCTTTCTGCTTAAGCGCCTGATGGACTTTGAACGCCTCGCGCCGGCCGTATTCGGACGGCTTTACCCCGTCGGCGATGGTGCGTTCGCGATCATCGAGCAACGGGCCGTAGATAAAACGCGCCCAGATGTTGAGCACGTCGATCAGTTCGCGATTGAGCCGCTTGAAGCCCCAGGTTTGGTAGGCGTGGACGACGAGATCGTCATCGCCCTTCAACAGGCCGTGGTAGAGATCGACGACGCCGCCGACGAATGTGGGCGGGAAAATTCGGATGCAGCCGTAGTCGAGCAGGTTGATGCCGCGCGGCGCGCCCTTCTCCTCAAACACCGTATAGTTGCCGAGATGCGGGTCGCCGTGAATGACGCCGTGGCGGCTGAACGGCAGCCACCAGGCCTTGAACATGGCGGTGCCGAGGCGATTGCGCGCCGCCAGACTGTCGTTCTTGAACGTCAGCAGTTTCTTGCCTTCGAGCCATTCGAGCGTCAGCAGGCGGTGCGTGGAAAGTTCCGGCCAGACCCCCGGCACGCGCACCTCCGGAACTTCAGAAAGCATTTCGCGATAGAGCGCGGCATGCTTGGCCTCGCGCACATAGTCGAGTTCTTCGCGCAGCCGGGCGCCGATCTCCTTGGCTATCTCGCTGGTGTCGATTGCCGTATCCATCCGGCGGCGGATGGCGAACAGCCAGCCGAGCTGGCGCAGATCGGCTTCAACGGCCGATTTCATGTCGGGATACTGGAGCTTGCAGGCGAGCTCGGAACCGTCGTGGGCGCGGGCGCGATGGACCTGCCCGAGCGAGGCCGCCGCCGCCGGCTTATGCTCAAAACTCGCAAATTTGCTCTGCCAGTCCGGCCCCAGCTCCGCCGCCATGCGGCGCTTGACGAAGGCCCAGCCCATCGGCGGGGCTTCACTCTGCAGCTTGGTCAATTCCGCGGTGTATTCGGCGGGCAGCAGGTCCGGAATGGTCGCCAACAACTGGGCGACCTTCATGATCGGGCCCTTCAGCCCGCCGAGCGCGGAGGACAGATTCGCGGCATTGCCGCCGTGGTCCTGCGCGCGACCGAGAAGCCGGGTCGCCGCGATTTTTGCCGCGACGCCGCCGACATTGGCGCCGACGCGCGCATAGCGCGCGGC
>JBGPOB010000312.1:0-4449 GCA_041487815.1 Xanthobacteraceae bacterium
CGTGCCCCACAGCCGGATCGCGAATTCGTTCGGCAGGCGGATGCAGCCGTGCGACGCCGGATAGCCCGGCAGAATGCCGCCATGCAACGCGACGCCCGACCAGGTGATGCGTTGCATGAACGGCATCGGCGCCGCGCTATAGAGGTTGGAGCGATGAAATCGCGCCTTCTGGATAACGCTGAACACGCCGGTCGGCGTCGGACGCGACGGCGTACCCGTGGAGATCGGGCTTTGGGCGATTGCCACACCATCGTCGTAGAGCGTCATCTCCTGGTTCGCGAGCGAGATCGCAATCAGCAACGGCCCTTTCGGCGGCGACGGAGGCGCGGCCTTGCGCAGTTGCTCGGCGGTCTTGCGCTTGAGGCTGTCGCCGTCCGATCCGGTGCGGCTCGCCGGGTAGGGCCGGTAGGGCCGGTAAGGCTCGATCCGCCCGAACGATGAGTAAGGCGCTGCGTAAAAATAGCCGCGTGGCCGCGTGAGGATTCGCGCCGGCGGCAAGTAATAGCGGACACGGGCGCCGGCGTAATAAAACGGGTCGGCATCGCGGCGGAATTCCCGCGCCTGGCTGCCGCCGGCTGCGGTCGCGACCGCGATCGCTATCGCTATCGACAACCCAAGCACGCGGACGCCGGCCTCGGCCCTCGCGCGTCGCCCAAACAATCCCGCCGCCACCTTGTCCACCCCTGTACTCAATACGAACTTTAGATGGATGTTGGCACCGTAGCGCAAATCCAGCGGCAGACAAGCGAAGGAGACTGTCGCTGGCTACCGCACCACGGCATCTATCCGATTGCGCTTTCCAGCAGGTTAAAAAAATAGAAACGAGCACCCAAATTGCGTGCCGGCCCGGCGGCAGCCTTTGTCCGCATGACGTTAAATACCGCAACAGTCTTGCAAATCGCCGCCTCATGGTGAGGAACCGGGCGTTCACGGCCGCCTGCGATCTCGTGTTCAAGGGCCGCGCGCAGCACAACGGCTATACCGAATGGATTTTGCATCCCTGCGCCGCGAGGCGACGGAGGCGTCATGACGACTGCACGCCGACACCAATTCCAGCAGCGGAGCGGCAGTATAGTTCACAACTGATGCCCTAACCCATTCCCCCTCAAAGCTAAGGCTGTTAAGCTTCAAACGGGGAAGCCGCGATGCTGCGATTGTCGGCGATTATTGCGTTTTTTGCGATATCAGTCTTCTTTTCCGTTCTTGCGTGGGCATTGCTCGAAATTGATCCGTCGACCGACGAACTCGACGCAGATATCGCAAAAATCCGGCAGGAAATTGCGATAACGGCAGCCGAAAGTGACAAATACTCTTCTGGTGTTATCAAAATTCTAATCGATTTGCGCGCGGAGATGCTTCGACAATCGGACATCATGCTTAGTCAAAAGCGAGCCTCCGTCCTACGTCGAATCCAGCTTGTATACACAATCAAAGGCCGAGAACTTCAGCCTGCATCATTGGAAGAACTCGGCAAATTGCAAAGAGATATCGAAGCCAACGAGAAAACCCTCGCACAATCAAAAAATCATGTGTCGGAATATTCGGGTGGCCTCCTCCAGATAACTGCCCTTCTCGCAGTTGAAACGAATGAACTCACTTTGGCGCAGCTTAGGCTCAAATACTATTCCGCGAAATATGGGCTTGCGGCGTTACCTATTTCAAAGGAAGCAAATGACAACGTCCCGGTCGCTCCTGCTGGCCGCTCGACCGTGAAAGATCGGGACGCGCTATGAAACGCACTATATGGCTTTCGGCTTTATTTTTTTCCGTTCTGTTGGTGTCGCAGTCAGCCGGCCAGAAGTCGAACCGCGAAGGACCATTTGGTCTTATATGGGGTAGTTCACCCGAGGAAGCTCGTGCTCAAGGTGTCGAGCTAAAGGAATTAGCGGGTAAGGAATTTGGGTCTAGCTTTACCGCAGCAAACCTTCCGCTTGCCATCGCGGATCAAGAAACATCAATTCTCGCGTTCGGTTACGACGACAAGTTGTGGCGAATTCTGGCGATCAGTAAGCCGTTTAACAATGATCCAACAGGCGCAAATTTGAAAACAAGGTATACCGACTTGTCAGCGGTTCTTTCGGAGAAATATGGCAAGCCGGCTATTTTTCATTCTCTCGGAGATTCCATTTATTCACAACCGCAATACTTTCTGGCCGGCGTTCGTGGCGGCGATACAAAGTGGTTCGCCAATTTTGAAACACCAGCTCTATTGGTTCAGATAGGACTTGTTGCTGAAGATTCATCCACTGGGCGCTGGCGAATGATTTTCGAGGATCGAGCAATAAAACGCTCATTCGAAAGTTCTCGACGCTCGCGCGAAAAAGGTGCGCTTTAGATCCGGCTTCGGCTAAATCGCCTACTCCGCCGCTTCCTTGACCGCGACCACGCGATCCTCGTCCGCGACCGGCTGGCTGCCTTCCCATTCGTCCCTGGTGATGTCGAACACCACGCCGTCGGGCCCGCGGAACTTGTACTCGGCATGCGCGCCGGGCGGCATCGCCTCGTGCAGGCAGGGCGCGCCCATGGCTTCGAGCTTCTTGGTCCAGTCCTCGACGTCGTCGACGACGACGCCGAAATGATGGATGCCGACGTAGTCGATGCCCTTGCCGAGCTGGTCGTTGGCGAATTTCAGGATGGCGATGTTGATGACGCCGTCGGTGAGGAACACGCCGGACGGGCGCGGCGCCTCATCGGGTTTCTTCGGATCGAGGCCGAAGCGCTTGATTTCCTTGAAGCCAAACGCCGATTTGTAGAACTCGGCGGCCTTGCCGGGATGGTCGCTGGCCAGCGCGATATGGCGGATTTTCAGCATGGGTTGGCTCCTGGGCCGCGGGTGGCCGCCAGAATAGCGGCGTTGCCTGCAACCGGAAAGCACTCTCTCGATTCGTCATCCCGAAGCGCCCGGAGAAACTGGGTCTCGACGGATGACCGTGCTCGACGATCGCCTAGACCTTCTCCTTCGGCAGGTCCTTCGTCCAATGCTTGTGCGCCGCGGTGAAATCCGCGCTGTAGCCGAGCGCCTCGCGCGCATTCGCCAGCGCGTTGAACGTCACCGAACACACCGGCGCGAAAATTCCAAGCTCGCCTGCAAGGTCGGAGGCGATCTTCACGTCCTTTGTCAGCAACCCGAGCGCGAAGCCGGCGGCAAACTTTCCGGTCAGCACCTGCGACTTGAACGAGCCTTCGGTGGCGAAGCTGCGGCCGGTCGAGGCGTTGATGATGTCAATCAGCAGCGCGGAATCGAGGCCGAATTTCTGACCCATGGCGACGGCTTCGGAGACGGCGCGGAAATTCGCTCCGGCGAGGAAATTATTGAGCGACTTGACGACGTCGCCGGAGCCGGAAGGCCCGGTGCGAAACAGCTTGCCGCCCATGGTCTGTAAAACCGGCGTCACGCGCTCGACCGCCCTGTCGTCGTTGCTGCCGATCATCAGCGTGAGCGTGCCGGCCTGCGCTCCGACGATGCCGCCGGATACGGGCGCGTCGATCAGGACCACCCCCGACTTGGCAAGGGTTTCGGCAAGCTGGCGCGTGCCGGTCGGCTCGGACGAACTCATGTCGACAACGATCGTGCCTTTGGCAAGCGCGCCGCTCGCCAGCATCTCGCTCACCACGTCGCGCACGATCGGTCCCGTCGGCAGCATGGTGATGATGACGTTCGATGCCTTGCCAACCGCGGACGCGTCCGCGGTGGCGAGCGCGCCCGGTTCCTCCTTGACGAACTTTGTGACTCGCTTCTTGTCGAGATCGAATATGTGCAGCTTGTGATCGGCCTGCAGCACGTTGTCGCCGGCCTTAAGGATGTTCTTGGCCATCGGCCAGCCCATGTTGCCGATGCCGATGAACCCCACTTTGAGATCGCTCATGCTCCCGGTGCCCCCGCTTCAGTGCGCCGCGCACAATAGCCGCATTGCGCGGGTATGGGCAGCGTCCAAACTATGTCACATTACCCAGCGACGCCGGGTCGAACGGATATGCTCAGACGGTCCAGCCGAGGGCATGGAGCGCGCTAGACGTGCGGAACGCGGGAACGCAAAAGCGGAAGCGGCTGCCGGTTGGGCGCAAGCGGAAGCCGACCGCCATCCTGGATGCCGAGATCGACGACGTGTTGCGGCAATTTGCGGAAACTGCGCCCGTCGCGCAGCCGCTTGCCGCGTCGCAGTCGCCCCTGCACGAACTCTTCAACCGGCAGGTCCGCGACATCCTCGACAACGCCGGCCTCGCCGAAGACGAAAAGCAGAGCATCCTGGTCGCGATGGCCTGCCCCTGCTGCGGTGGTGGCGCGGCCTCCTTCACCTACAAGCTCAAGTCGGATCGTTAGCGAACATCCGACCGGTGTCGCATATTCTCGACGGTCCGCTCATTCCCGCGAAAGCGGGAATCCGGTGGTGGAATGGTGGAAATCCCTGCTCAGGGTCCCCGCTTTCGCGGGGACGAGCGGATGAGAGC
>JBGPOB010000313.1:0-4440 GCA_041487815.1 Xanthobacteraceae bacterium
ACCGCCGTCGCGACCAGCGCTGCCACCGGCAATGCGCACACCAGGCGGCGGCAGGCCGCTGAACCTGTCGCCGGATATGTCATGATTGCAGAAGTCATCGGGCCTCGTTGTGCATCGCTCGCGTGGTTAAGCCGCTTCCCGGTGGAGTGTAATGGAAGAACGGCAAACCCGGCAATCTGCGGGCGTGCCTTGCAAGCCATTCTCTGCACCCATTATGGCGCACCCGGCGACCTTGCGTTGGCCGAAATACCCGATTCAGCGGCGGGCGCGGGCGAGGCGGTGGTGCGCGTGCATGCGGCGCTATTCCGCCGCCGGCACTCCCGTTGCCAAAGCCCGCTTCGCCGCCGCGCGATGCGCGGGCTTGATGTGGGTTGCGACCAGCCGGATCGCGCCCGCGAGCACGGCCGCGTCGTCGGCGAAGCCGAACACCGCGATCATGTCGGGAATGGCGTCGAACGGCATGATGAAATAGGCCAAGGCGCCGATCAGCGCCGCCTGCACGTGGCGCGGCGTGTCGCGGTCGAGGGCGCAGTAATAGGCGGCGATAAGATCTTCGGTGAACGGCAGCGCGGCGGCGACGCGGCGCAGCTTCGGCCAGAAATCCCGCAACACGCGCGCACGGGCGCGCTCGTCCTTGCGTTGCCATTCAGCGGTCCGGTCAGAACTCATGGATATCCCTCGGCATCAATAGTTAGGAGTGGATCGTGTGTTGAACGTAAGCGGCGGAATCATTTTGGCACGATATCAACTTCCAGCCTCGCCCCCGGCGTTGATATCAAAGCAGCGAGCGCACGCGCCTCATCCATCGAGATGCCTGAAATTTGAAATGAGCCGCCCATAACGGGTTCGCGTATGATGTTGCGCCAGATGACCTTATCATCGACACGCAGTTCCATTTCGCGTCCGACATTTTCTGTCGTGAATCGGAAAAACGCCCCGCTCTCCTTCAATTTGATGGATACGATCGGCTGCCCTGTTCGTTGATCGGAGCCTTCACGCGCCGCGATGGCCTCAACGATCAGCGGCTCGGCAAAGGCCGCCGTCAGGTACAGGCCAGTTACGAAGGCGAGGCTCGCAATACCGCGACGGGTAAGTCGCACATAACGCCCGCTGTCATATCGTCGTTTACGTAACATCTTCCTCCGCAACTCGATGCACCCATTGTTCATGGTCTGGCTCAGTGCGCATTTTGGCCTAGCAGAATAAATGGCGATGGCGTTTCCACGCCGCAAGCTGGCCCGCACCAGGTCGAAATACCGCAAGAGCATGAGGGGTATTGCGGCTGGCTCGGATACCCTCTCCCCTTGCGGGAGAGGGTGGCGACCCGCCGTAGCTCCGGAGGAGCGAAGGCGTGGGAGCCAGGTGAGGGGTTCGATTTGCCGAAGAAAACCAACCCCTCACCCGCCTCGCCGCTAACGCGGCGCGGCACCCTCTCCCTCAAGGGGAGAGGGTTACGCTTCGCGCGTGGCGAGAATTGGGTCTCACGACGCCAGCTTGTTCATTGCCTCGGCGAGCCTGGTGTCGAGCTCGGTGACACCGCCGGCATCGTGGGTCGAAAGCGTCACCTCGACGGTCTTGTAGACATTCGACCACTCGGGATGGTGATCCATTTTCTCCGCCACCAGCGCGGCCCGCGTCATGAAGCCGAAGGCGGCGTTGAAATCATTGAAGGTGAAGGTTTTGGCGATGGCGTCGCGGCCAACCACCTCGCGCCAGCCGGAAAGCTTGCCCAGCGCCGCGCGCCGCGCTTCGGGTGTCAATTTTTCCCGCATCACCGCATTCTCCGTGATTTCCGCCGCCCGCCTGGCGCACACGGCCGCATGACGATAGCAGCAATTGCCGATGGCAACATTTGCCCCGCGCGCAAAATAGCGGGGCTGGCGGGGCGCGCCGGCGGAACCTATCTAAATGCAGGTTTTCATCGGATGGGGAGGCGATCATGCGCTGGTCGGTCGGAATCGGGTCGATCGCGGGAACGACCATCCGTATTCACATCACTTTTCTGATGTTTCTGGCCTGGATTTTCGCCGCCAGCTGGGCCGCCGAGGGTTCGGCGGCGGCGTTGTCGATGCTCGCTTTCATCCTGGCGGTATTCGCCTGCGTCGTGGCGCACGAATTCGGCCACATTTTTACCGCCCGCGCCTTCGGCATTGCAACGCCCGATGTCACACTGCTGCCGATCGGCGGCGTGGCACGGCTCGAAACCATTCCCGAAGCCCCGCGCGAAGAATTCCTGATCGCGATCGCCGGCCCGCTGGTTAACGTCGCCATCGCGCTGCTTTTGGTTGCGATTGCCGGTGCCGATATGAGTGCCGGCCGGCTCGCCGCGGTTGAAAGCACGGCCATACCGTTCGCATCGCGGCTCGCGTCGGTAAACATGTTCATCGCGGTGTTCAACCTGATCCCGGCGTTTCCGATGGACGGCGGGCGGATATTGCGCGCGCTGCTCGGCATCAGGCTCGGCCACGTGCGCGCCACCGAGATTGCCGCCACCATCGGGCAATGGGTCGCGTTCGCGCTCGGCTTCATCGGGCTCTTAAGCAACCCGCTGCTGATCTTCATCGCGATCTTTGTCTATCTCGCCGCGGCCGCCGAAGCGCAACTCGTGACGCTGCGGGCGATGTCGCGCGACGTTCCGGTGCGCGCGGCGATGATGACGCAGTTCGCGACCCTGACGCCGGACGCGCACATCGACGCCGCGATCGAAACCCTGCTGCGCACCAGCCAGAACGAATTTCCGGTGATCGACGGCGCCGGCAAGCTCGCTGGCCTCTTGGGGCGCACCGAATTGATCGCGGCGCTCAAACGCCTCGGTCCCAACGCCCGGGTGGCGGACGCGATGGCCGTGGACATCCCGACCGTTAACCATCGCGGCTGTCTCGACGAAGCGTTTCGCTTATTGCAGGAGAAATCCGCGCCGGCGGTCGGTATCATCGACGCCGACGGCCGGCTGGTCGGGCTGGTAACCCCGGAGACGGTCAGTGAAATGCTGATGGTCAGCGATGCCTTGCCCGCGGGCGCGCGCTTTGGCCCATGGAGCCGCCCGGCGCGGGCGTGATAGGATGACTCGATGCTGCCCGGACTAGGTCCAAAAGCGTTGCGACTGTCGATGCGCGTGTGGTTCGCGCGCTGGTTCCGCGGCCAACGGAGTAACAGGGTGCAACAGGAAGCACCGAGTTCCATCAGCCGTCATCACGTCGTCTCCGCGAAGGGCATCGACCTCGATGCGATCGAAGAGCTGATGAATCGCCGCCTGCGCATGATTTGGGTGCGCCACACCTGGTTTGTCGTTTCACTCGCGGTGCTCCTGTTGGCCGGCCTTACCGCGCTGATGATTTTCTTTACGACATCCGCGACCGTCGTGCGCATCGCCGTCGGCCCCGCGGGCAGCGATGACGTGAAATTCGTCGAGCGGCTCGCCGAGCGGCTTCGCACCGAGCATGCCGCAATCCGCCTGCAGCCGATCATCAAGAACGGAGCGGTCGGCGTGATGGATATCCACGGCAAGTCCGAATTCGATCTTGCCGTCGTGCGCGGCAACATGAGCCTGTCCGCCGATTGGCCGGTCATCGCGATCCTGCGCAAGAACGTGGTCGCGCTGATCGTGCCGCCGGCAAGCGCGCATCAGCCTACTGTCGCGAAGGACAAGAAAGCCAAAGGCGCCAAAGTTCCCAAGATCGAGAAGGTCGCCGACCTTTCCGGCAAGCGCATCGGCATCGTCGCCGGCACTGACGGCGGACCGGAACTGCTCGACGTCATTCTCGAGCACTATGGCGTGCCCAAGGACAAGGTAAAAACCTCACTGATCGAACCCGCCAACCTCAAGGCCGCGATCCGTGACAATACGGTCGACGCCGTGCTGGTGGCTGGGCCGGAGACTGGAAAGGCCATCGAGCAAGCCGTCGTCGCAGCCACGCACGGCAAGGACGGCCCGACATTCATCGCCATCGATCAGGCCGAAGGAATCGGCAAGCGCAAGCCACCGTACGATTCCCTCGACATTTCTGCCGGCGCATTCGGCGGCGTGCCGCCGATGCCGACCGAGGAGTACAAGACATTGAGCTATCCGCTCTATCTGGTCGCGCGCAAGGATTACAATCACGACCGCATCGCGGCGTTCTCCAAGTTTCTCTACACGTCGCGGCAGGCGCTGGCCTACGAGCTGCCGGGCGTGCTCGCGATCGAGTCGCCTTCGACCGACAAGGACGCGCCGGTGCTGGTGCATGCGGGCACCGCCGATTATCTCGGCGACAACCAAAAATCCTTCTTCGACAAGTATGGCGACCAGATTTTTTACGGCCTGCTGATTTTCCCGGTGCTCGGGTCCGCGCTTGCGGGCGTCGCCGGCTATTTCCGCGCCGATAAAAACACGCGTCGCATCCGGCAGCTGCACCGGCTGCTGCAACTGGTCAAACGGGCGCGCACGGTACGCTCGCTCGA
>JBGPOB010000314.1:0-4439 GCA_041487815.1 Xanthobacteraceae bacterium
AATAATCCGATCACCGTGCATCCCGACCAGCTTGCAAGCGAAGTGCTTGAAATTCTCAACTCGTCAAAAATCACGGCACTGTTTGTGATCGACGCCGGCAAGCCGGTCGGCATCGTCCATCTGCACGATCTGCTACGGGCGGGAGTCGCTTAGCACGCGTTTCTGACGAATTTTTGATTTGGCCACGCCTATTGTGAGCTGTCACGCCGCGTTACCCGACAGAGCCGGCGACTACGGCGACGGTTGTTTCCTCCGGTTTGATTTTTGCATCTTTCCGCGCGACCCACCGCGCACAGCACGTCGCCTTGCGAAAATTTAACTGCCAGGCAGGCATCGCGTTGGCGCGATGGGCGATGACGAGTTCGTAGAGATCAAGTGCCGGTCGATTTTCCGTAATCATGACCTTGCTCCGAAGCCGGAGCCAAGAATACGACGCCAGCCTGCGACGTTAAGCCGTGCGTCGCGCGAGTCTGTTGCGGCAATTGACCTGTTCCGCAATTGCGTCTGGTGCTATGATTTAAACTAGAAACGAAGGTTTGGGAGGTCTGCTATGTTGTCACGCCGCGAATTGCTTGCAACATCCGTCGGTGCCGCGTTGGCAGCACCCAGTATCGCCGACAATCTCTTCGCGCAGGATACTTGGCCAGCGCGCGAAGTGCACACGATCTGCATGTTCCCGCCTGGAACCGGCGCCGACATTCTGGTGCGCTTCTACGCCAAAAAGTTGGGGGATGTGATCGGCAAGACGGTGATCGTGGAGAACAAGGTCGGCGCGTTCGGCAATATCGCGACCGAGTACGTCGCCAAATCGAAACCTGACGGCTACACGATCTTTATCGCGCCAGCCAATCTGCTGGCGATTGCGCCGGCGCTCTACACCAAATTGTCGTATGACCCGGTCAAGGATTTCGAGCACATCACAACGCTATTCAAGCTGCCATTCGTCCTCACCGTCGCCGGCGACACCCCTTACAAGAGCGTTGCGGACCTGGTGAAGTCCCTGAAGGAGAAGGGCGACAAGGCCTCCTACGGCTCGGTTTCGAGCGTCAGCCTGGTGAGCGCCGAACTGTTCAAGGCGCAGTTCGGGCTGCAGACCGTCGAAGTGAAGTACAAGCAGTCGCAGGACGCGATGGCGGACTTGTTCTCCGGCAACCTGTCATTCGTCTACATCGACCCCGCCGGCAGCGCCGCTCAACGCACGTCCGGCAAGCTGCGCGCGCTGGCGGTAACGACCGCGGAGCGCGTGCAGGCGCTCAAGGACATTCCCGGCTCGCGCGAATCCGGCATCCTCAACTCGGACGTGTTCTCGTGGTGGACGGTGCACACGCCGAAGGGCACGCCGAAGCCGATCCTCGACAAGCTCGAAAAGATCTTCAATGAGATCGCGATTGCCGAGGATACCAAGGCCTTCCTCTACAACACCGGTTCGGATGCGTTTCCGGGAAATTCAAAGCTCGCGAACGAACTCATCGTAAAGGGCGTCAAGATCTGGGGCGACTGGGTCAAGCTGGCGAAGATCGAGCCGCTGTCATAACCGGCGCGCCATCACGAGACGAGGTCCGCCAGTTCCGGCACTACCCATAGCGGCCGTTCGCCGCGGCTGACGCGCTGAACATTGTCGAACGCGTTGCGGAAGCGGGCGACGTGATTATCCCACGTCGGTCCCGCGAAGTGGGCCGTCAGCACGACGTTGTCGAGCCTGAGAAGTGGATTGTCGGCGGGCGGCGGCTCCTGGTCGAGCACATCGAGGCCCGCGCCGAGCAACCGGTTCTTGCTCAACGCCTGACAAAGTGCGGCTTCGTCCACGACCGGGCCGCGGCAGGTGTTGATCAGGATCGCCTCGGGCTTGAGCAGCGTAATTTCCGCTGCGCCGATCATGCCGCGCGTGGCGTCGTTCAGCGGGACGTGCAGCGAAACCACGTCGGAGCCCTTGAGCAGCTCATTGAGCAGGCGAAAGCGCACGCCGAGCGCATCCTCGTCCCCTTCGCTCAAACGCAGGATGTCGTAATATTGAACTTGCATCCCAAAGGCGCGCGCCAGCCGCGCCACCTTCTTGCCGATGGTGCCGAGACCGACGATGCCGAGCGTCTTGTCGAACAGCTCGTACATGCGCGGCGTCGGACCGTTGCCGCGCCAGCGGCCACCCGACACATTGGCGTGCTGCAAGATCACCCGCCGCGACACCGCCAGCATCAGCATCAGCGTGTGCTCGGCGACCGAAATCGCATTCGCACCGCCATTATTGGCGACCGGCACCCCTGCGCGGCGCGCGGCTGCCAGATCGACGTCGTCGTAGCCGGCGCTCAGCAGTTGCACGAGCTTCAGGCGTGGTGCGGCTTGAAAGAATCCATCCGGAATTTTCATGCTCGGATAGCAGACCAAGAACTCCGCAACGCCGATCGCCTGCTCAATCTCGGCAGCATTGCGCGCCAGCACCAGGTCAAATCCAGCCGGCGCCAGGCCGAGCGCGATTTCGGCTGTCTCGGCCGACGGCGGTACAACAACGATTCTGGCGCCCATGCCCGTTCCCGTAAGTCTTCCGCTCGTCGGCGCAAGTGTAGCATGAGCATGGCGGGCGCAAGCCGGGACCGGCAATTGCGCGGCCAGCAACGGTCTTCATACCGACGGTGAATAAGGGCGGGCGACGGTGGAGCGCGCGGTTGGGAGTTGCTAACGTGGCGCAAGCATGGCCGCCCCGAAGAAGCAATTCGACTACATCATCGTCGGCGCCGGATCGGCCGGCGCGGTGCTCGCCAATCGGCTCACCGAAGACCCGGACGTGTCGGTGTTGCTCTTGGAGGCCGGGGGGCCTGACCGGCACCCGTTCCTGCGCATGCCGATCGCGCATGGCAAGGTACGGCATTGGCCGGCCTATAGCTGGAACTACAAGAGCGAGCCGGAGCCGGCGCTCAACGGGCGCAGGCTGATCGTTCCGCGCGGCAAGACGCTGGGTGGCTCGTCAAGCATCAACGGCATGATTTACGTGCGCGGCAATGCGCGCGACTACGACCTGTGGAGACAACGCGGGCTGCAGGGATGGAGCTATGCCGACGTGCTGCCCTATTTCAAGCGGCTGGAGGCAAGCTGGCGCGGCGCCAGCGAACACCACGGCGCCAGCGGCCCGATTGCCGTGACGCAGGTCAATTCGCCCATCATGCCCTACGACGCGTTGAAGCAGGCCGCCGTGTCGGCGGGCCATACCGCGGTGGACGACCCGCACGCGGAAAGTCAGGAAGGGGTCTCGCGGGTCGAGGTCACGATTGCCGGCGGCAATCGCCAGAGTACGGCGCGCACCTATCTGGCGCAGGCGCGGGCAAGGCCAAATCTCACCGTCGTCACCGGCGCGACGACGTCGCGCATCGCGATCGACCGACTGCGCGCTGTCGGGGTCGAATACCGCCGCAGCGGCGCGACGCATCACGCGGGCGCCGAACGTGAAGTTATCCTTTCCGGCGGTTCATACGGCTCACCGCAGGTCCTGTTGTTGTCGGGAGTTGGCCCTGCGGACCATCTGCGCGAGGTTGGCATCGACGTCGTTCACGATCTGCCCGGCGTCGGCCAGAATTTGTCCGAGCATCCGGTCGCCTATACGTCGTTCAAGACGGCAGGTGCGCAGACGTTCATAAAATTTCTTCGCCTCGACCGCGCCGCGTTCAACGTCATGCGCTGGTATCTGTTCGGCGGCGGGCCATTTGCCGGCAACGGCGCCTACGCCAATATTTTTCTGCGCACGGATGCGAGGCTCGACCGGCCCGATGTTCAAATCATCTGCGCGGGTCTTGGCTTCGACGCCGAGTTGTGGTTTCCCGGCGCGACTGCGCCGCCCATTCATCGCTATACGGTCAGCCCGGCCGTGTTGCACCCACACAGCCGCGGTTGGGTCAAGCTCAAGTCGGCGGACCCCGGTGATCCGCCGCGCATTTTTTTCAACATGCTTGGCGAGCGCGCCGATATGGACACAATGATCGCGGGATTTAAGGCGTCACGCGACGTGTTCGCGCGCGCCCCGATGAACGACTTGGTTAGCGGCAGCCATTGGCCGGACAATTCGGTCAAGAGCGATGCGGAAATCGAAGCGTTTCTGCGCCTCGCCACCGGACCGATGCATCACCCGGTCGGGACCTGCGCCATGGGCGTTGGTCCCGAGGCGGTGGTCGATGCCGAGCTGCGCGTGCGCGGAATCGAAGGACTGCGAGTCGCCGACGCCTCGGTGATGCCTGATGAAACGAGCGGCAACACCAACATTCCAGTCATCATGATCGGCGAAAAGGCGTCCGACCTGATCCGCGGACGGTCGTTGGCGCCCTAGCTTCTGAAGCGGGATGTGTTGAGGTTGAATCGGCGGAATGTTCCTAACACTTTGATTTGTGCGTGATCTTATCCGAAAACCGGTATCCACTTTTCGGGATCACGCACTAGCAAGCCGACACGGAAGCTCC
>JBGPOB010000315.1:0-4434 GCA_041487815.1 Xanthobacteraceae bacterium
CAGCAGGCACGGCGTGGTCCCGCACACCTGCACATGGGCCTTCTTGCCGACGGGCTGTAGAAGAAACATCGTGTAGAACGTCGCGACTTCGAGCACGCGGATAGAGGCCATGCCGAGCGTGGTCGCGACCGCCTCGATGGCCTTTTGCGGCAGCCAGCCCCCATTCTGCTCCTGCGCGCGCCACAGGAGCGGGATTACCGCCGATTGCTGGCGGCCTTCCGGGTATTTGGCGATTTGCGCCTTCGCCCAGGCGAGATTTTCGGGCGAGAACGAAAATTCCTTAGGCTGAACTTCGGCCGGAGCAAGGCGACGGACGCTCATCGGTTGTCCTCGTTTCCGTGTGCGCGGCCACTTTGATCCGAGCGGTAATGGTCATCGCCGAGCAGCGGCGTCGTCAAAACGGTCGCGCGCGACACTCCGCTAAACGTCCGAAAGCGGTTAAGGGCCTTATCGACGACATTGCCATGCTTGAGCTGCATGATCTTGTGCCGGTAATGCTCCGGATGAATGACGTCAAACATTGCCGTGCTCGGGCCGGAATTGCGCTTGCGAAATTGCTCCGCGGCGGCAGAACCACGTCGCACGTAGAACAGCGCGTTCTGCTTGTACCAAGTGAATACGTCAGGGGCCGACCAAATTTCGCGGCGCAAGACATCGTAGGGATCAAACCCGTTGGTGGCGAACTTCTTCACCCAGTAGGATTGCCACTGCTCGTTGATATGATCCTCGCCGCTTTGAAAGGGAATCGCGGCGCTGAACACGACAACGTCCGCAAAGCCGCAAAGTTCCGCGACCAGGCTGTCGGCACGTGAAACGTCGAGGTGCTCGGCGACTTCAAGGCAAAGCGCGAGATCAAACCGCCCGATGTCGCCAATGGTCTTGTTCAAATCGCGCGCCAGGAACTGCGATCGATCAATCAGCAATCCCCATTGCTCGACATACGCTCCGTCGACGCCAAAAATTCGCTCGACCCTGCGGTCGGCGAATTCCTTCAGCCAGAAACCAACGTTGCATCCGATGTCGACGACAGATTTCGCGGGATAAATGTCGAGAATCTTGCCGGTGACGACCGTCACCGATTTGCGCAGAATCGCGGCAAATTCCATATCGTTCGCGTAGCAGTAGTTGACGTGCGCCATCACCAGCCTCGCGATCCTGTGGGCTGGGAAGTCATCGGTCGACCTCACCAAACACGATATCGAGCGAACCCAAAATGGCAGAAACGTCGGCTAACATATGCCCACGACACAGGAAATCCATCGCCTGCAAATGCGCAAAACCGGGCGCGCGAATCTTGCACTTGTAGGGCTTGTTGGTGCCGTCGGCGACGAGGTAGACGCCGAACTCGCCCTTGGGCGCTTCGACGGCCGCGTAGACCTCGCCGGCCGGCACGTGAAAGCCTTCAGTGTAAAGCTTGAAGTGATGGATCAGCGCCTCCATGGAACGCTTCATGTCGCTTCGTTTGGGCGGCACCACCTTATTGTCGACGATCGACACCGGCCCCTGCCCGTCCGGCGCGCGCAGCTTGCCGATGCACTGCTTCATGATCCGCACAGACTGCCGCATCTCTTCCATTCGGATGTGATAGCGGTCGTAGCAATCGCCGTTCTTACCGACCGGGATATCGAAATCAAATTCTGCGTAGCACTCGTAGGGCTGGCTCTTGCGCAAGTCCCAGGCGGCGCCTGAGCCGCGCACCATCACGCCGGAAAATCCCCAGGCCCAAGCATCCTGAAGTTTCACCACCCCGATGTCGACGTTGCGTTGCTTGAAAATTCGGTTCTCGCTGAGCAGGCCCTCGATGTCATCACAGACTTTGAGGAACGGGTCGCAAAACGCATCGATGTCGTCAATCAATTTGGGTGGAAGATCCTGATGCACGCCGCCGATGCGGAAATAAGCCGCGTGCATGCGCGATCCCGAGGCGCGCTCGTAAAATACCATCAGCTTTTCGCGCTCTTCGAATCCCCATAACGGCGGTGTCAGTGCACCGACGTCAAGCGCCTGCGTAGTTACGTTCAGGAGATGCGACAGCAGCCGGCCGATTTCAGCATAGAGCACGCGAACAAGCTGACCGCGTCTTGGGACCTCGATGCCGAGCAGCCGCTCGGCGGCCAGACAAAAGGCGTGCTCCTGGTTCATCGGCGCGACGTAATCGAGCCGGTCAAAATAAGGAATGGCCTGCAGATAGGTCTTTTGTTCGATCAGCTTCTCGGTGCCGCGATGCAGGAGACCGATATGCGGATCGACGCGTTCGACCACTTCACCGTCCAGTTCGAGCACGAGCCGCAACACACCGTGCGCCGAGGGATGCTGTGGACCGAAGTTGATGGTGAAATTGCGCAGCGAGGATTCCGGCATCACGAGTTCCTCGCCTTCTCATCGCCCGGCAAAATGTAGTCGGTGCCCTCCCACGGCGACAGAAAATCGAACGTGCGAAATTCCTGGGCGAGGCTGACGGGTTCATAGACAACCCGCTTTTGCTCGTCGTCCCAGCGGACCTCGACGAACCCTGTCAGTGGAAAATCCTTGCGCAGCGGGTGCCCTTCAAATCCGTAGTCCGTCAGCAAGCGGCGCATGTCGGGATGGCCTGTGAACAGCACGCCGTAAAGATCGTAGGTTTCACGTTCGAACCAATTGGCGCCCGGGAATACCTGACAGAGGGAAGCAATCGGCGTCGCCTCATCCGTTTGAATTTTGACCCGCACGCGCATGTTTTTCACCGGCGACAGGAAATGATAAACAACATCGAACCGCTGCGCGCGCGCCGGCCAATCGACGGCAGTCACGTCGACGAGACAATGGAATTGGCAGCGCGGATCGTCGCGGAGAAAAGTAGCAACCGTGACGATGTCGGCAGCGTTGGCGGTAATCGTCAATTCACCGTGGGCGATCGTGCAACCGGTCACCGTGCCAGGCAGCGCCCCCGCGATGACCGGTTCCAGTTCCTCGAGCTTGTCCATGTCAGCGCTCGATCGTTCCGACACGGCGAATTTTCTTTTGCAACAGCATGACGCCGTAGAGCAATGCCTCCGCCGTCGGCGGGCAGCCGGGCACGTAAATATCCACGGGCACGATCCGGTCGCAGCCGCGCACGACCGAGTATGAGTAGTGGTAATAGCCGCCGCCATTGGCGCACGAGCCCATGGAAATGACATAGCGGGGCTCCGGCATCTGGTCGTAGACCTTGCGCAGCGCCGGCGCCATCTTGTTGGTCAGCGTACCCGCAACGATCATGACATCCGACTGCCGCGGCGATGCGCGCGGAGCAAATCCAAAACGCTCGGCGTCGTATCGCGGCATCGACATCTGGATCATTTCGACGGCGCAGCAGGCGAGGCCGAACGTCATCCACATCAACGATCCGGTGCGCGCCCAGGTGATGAGGTCGTCGGTGGCCGTGACGAGAAACCCCTTGTCGGCCAATTCGTCGTTCAGTCCGACAAAATATAAATCGTCGGACCCGGCCGGTTTTCCGGTGCGCGGGTCGATGATGCCGGTCGCCGCTGATGCGATCTCGGTCATGCGCCCGTCCTCAATCCCATTCGAGCGCTCCCTTCCGCCATTCGTAAACAAAGCCGATGGTCAGAATCGCCAGGAAGCTCATCATCGACCAGAATCCGAACGCGCCGAGTCGTCCGAATGCGACAGCCCATGGAAACAAAAACGAGACTTCCAGATCGAAGATGATGAAGAGGATCGCGACGAGGTAGAACCGCACGTCGAATTTCATGCGTGCATCGTCGAAGGCATTGAAGCCGCACTCGTAGGCGGAGAGTTTTTCGGGGTCGGGTTGACGATAGGCGACGATGAATGGCGCGATCAGCAGCGCCAGCCCAATGACGAACGCGATGGCAAGGAAAACGACCAACGGAAGATAGTCCTGCAAGATCGCGCTCATGGCAGTCTTGTTCTCCGCAACGCCAACGCCCACAAACACGCCGCAAATGTGCAGAAAACCTGCGCCAAATGGGCCTTGAACTTGTTCCGGTCTGGAACACGCGAGGCTTAGCGCAGTGCACCATAGGTGGCAAGCCGCCGTGGCGCTTTGCCTGTTCACGTTCGATGAATGGCGCGCGACGCCGACTGTTCCTGCAATCTTTGGCGGGACAGGGGTTGGAACTTGGCACCGGCAAGACGCCGGCTCGCGCCGGCTCCGAATTGCGGCCGAGCATGCGATTCGGTGCATTAGCCCATTGAACGTCCGGCTCGAGCGTCCGGCGCAGGCAACGGCGTTGGCGCGCGCCGCTGCATTGACAGATTGCAGGCGGCTTCGAATAGTCGACGCATATTACCGTCCATCTTGGGCGTCGCCGGACACCACACTATGACCGCCCAGCCGGCATTGATTGGAAATTCGGCGTCAAAATTTAGCCGGATGGCCCATGCCGCCGCGATCGCGCGTCAACTGCGCGCGCGGGCGCGGCTGGTGAG
>JBGPOB010000316.1:0-4423 GCA_041487815.1 Xanthobacteraceae bacterium
CATCACCACCAACCTGTCGATCGGCTACACGTTCTCGACCGTGGCGCAGAATCAGCTGCAGGCGATGCAGATGTCGATCATGTTCTTCCTGCCGAACATACTGCTGTCCGGCTTCATGTTCCCGTTCGCCGGCATGCCGACCTGGGCGCAATGGATCGGCGAGATGCTGCCACTCACGCATTTCTTGCGCATCGTGCGCGCGATCATGCTCAAGGGGGCGACGATCGGCGATCTGCACTACGACACGCTGGCCTTGTTCGGGCTGATGCTGGTCGCGATGGCGATTGCGGTGCGGCGTTTCCGCCGGACGCTGGATTAGGCGCGAATGCCGAACTACCGCCGCGTCAGCACGCCGATGCGGCCGTAGATTCCCGCGCGATGGTCGGAGTCCTCGACATAGCCCGCGCCGGCCGACCATTCGAACGCGCCGGTCTTGAACGCGGTGGCGTGCAATCCGACGCGCCATTGGTGATAGCGGTCGTCGCCGAGCGCCAGCACTTCGGGTCCCAGATACACGAGGTCGAACGCGCGCCAGCCGAACGCCGCGCGCGACCAGTAGCCGTCGCCGATGGTCGCAAAATTCGCGCCCGCGCTCGCCATGGTCGCCGCGGTCGGTTCCCACCACACATCGGCGCCGGCGCGCAGGCCCGCGCGGCTGCCGCGCGAGCGATTGCCGAGGTCGTCGGGGCTCAGGTGATGATGTTGCAGGTCGAGCCCGGCATAGGCCGTGAGTTCGAAGGTGCCGAGCTTGAAGCGCCAGCCGGGCATGGCATCGAACAGCGCAACCGTGCCTGTGGTCTCCGCCGCGCCATTGCGATAGCGATATTGTCCGCCGCCGATCATCAGCTTGGCGACAAAACCTTCGCGATCGATGCCGCCCGGCGACCACAACAGGCCGCCATGGACAAAGCCGCCGCTGCGCCAGGCATCGGCGCCCGCGAAGAGGAGGAAAGTCTCCGACGACGGGCCGGGTTCACTCCTCGCAAACGCAAACGAATCCAAAGCGAACGCACGCGGCGCCAGCGTCGCGTCGGCGCAACAGGCCGCGACCGCGCCAAACAGCGCGGCATGCACACACGCAACCGCACGCATTGAGGCTCCCCAGCCCACGTAGGCGAAGCGATCCGGCCATTCCCGCCGGACAAGTCCGCAGTCCCGACCGACAGGTTAATACCCGTGCTGGTTGCAAGTCCATTCCGATCTGCGAAATTGGCATGGGCGGCCGGGCGGCGAACACGCTATACCCGCGTCCGCGCGCAGCCGGCCAGCCGTGGCCGCGAGGACACCGCCGATGTCTCCCATCGCCACCGCACCATCGCCGGCCGAGGATGCCGCGCGACGGCGCTCGATCGGCTTCCTCAACTGGGCGCATTTTCTCGACCACTACGTCATCCTGATTTTTCCGACCGTGGTGATCGGCCTCGAGGCGGTCTATGGCCGCTCCTACGGCGATCTCCTGATCCTATCGACCGCGGCCTTCACGGCCTTCGGGCTGTTCGCGCTGCCGTTCGGCTGGCTCGCCGACCACTGGAGCCGCCGCAACATGATTGCGATCTATCTTGTCGGCACCGGCCTCTCCGCCGCCGCCGTCGGGCTCGCGCCGGATTTCACGATGCTCGCGATCGCTCTTTTCGCCGTCGGTATTTTTTCGGCGATCTATCACCCGGTCGGCACGCCGATGGTGATCGAGGCCGCGATCAATCGCGGTCGCACCATGGCGTTGAACGGCGTGTGCGGAAATGTCGGCGTATCGATTGCCGCCGGCGCAACCGCGCTGCTGGCGACACAGTTCGGCTGGCGCTCGGCGTTCTTCATTCCGGCGGCCATTTTTGTCGTGACCGGCGTCATCTATTTGATCGCGGTGCCTGACGATCGCCGCCGTCAAGCGCCGCGCATGACCTCGCACGACGTTGCGCTCGAAAAGCCCATGGTCATTGCGATTGTCACGCTGTTCATGACCTTGGCGTTGACGTCCGGGCTGGTGTTCAACGCCTTGACCATCACGCTACCGAAGATCGTCGATGCGCGCATCGGCCGCGAATTTTCGCTGGCCGTCGTCGGCGCGCTGGCGACCGCCGTGTTTCTATGCGGCGGCGCGGCGCAGCTCAGCGTCGGTCGCGCGATCGAGCGCATCCGACCGCATGTGCTGGTGGCCGCGGTTGCCGTCATCCAGCTCCTCGGGATCGTGTGGCTCACCTACGCCACCGGCTGGCCGTTGCTGATGGCGCTCGCGGTGTCGATCGCCGCCGTTTACGCGCAGGTGACGGTCAACGACATCGTGCTCGCGCGCTACACGCCGCCGGCCTGGCGTGGGCGCGTCTACTCGATGCGATTTTTCCTGATCTTCACTTCCGCCGGCCCTGCGGTCTGGGGCATCGGCAAGTTCTACGATCGCGGCGGATTCGATCTCGTGTTGATGGTGACCGCCATCGTCGCCGCCATCTACACGGTGAACTCACTGATGATCACGTGGCTCGTTTCCGGCGCTGAAAGCCGGCGGTCGCGCGCCGCCGCGCTGCCGGCGGAGTAACTCCTGACACCGTCTTACAGCAATTCGGCGGCGAGATGCTCGATCTTGGCGCCGGTGCGCTCATGCACGACTTCGGCGATCCATTGCCGATGACACTGGTTGGGGTCGCGCTCGAAGCACAACAGACATAGCCTTTTGCCGCTGCGCGCGAGCGCGGTCAGTGCGTCGAGCTCCTCGCGCGCCTGCGCGGTCTTGAGGTGCTTTTGGTAGATCGCAAACAGCTTGTCGAGCTTGCCGCTGCGGGCGGCGAGCCGGCCCTCCTTCGGCGTGCCGAGGCCCTGGAGATGGACATAACCGACGCCACGCTCGTCGAGGCCCGCGGCGAGCTGTCGCTTGGAAAATCCCGGCTTGCGCGAAGACGCGACCGCGCGCGTGTCGACGACGACATCGACCTTGGCGCGCTTGAGCGCATCGACCACCGCGCGCACGCTTGCCTGTTGGTAGCCAATCGTTAACAAGGCGCTAACAGGTTTCGGTTTCGTCATCGCGAAGGGCTCCCGCGTTAATCGTCTTGGCCCGGACGCGAAGCCGGGCAACGCCAGGCGACAAGGACAGGCGACAGGCGACATGGAATCGTCGCATTGCCATGATTATGATGGTCTTGTGGATACGGGAGACCGTACCCATTTAATAACGAGTAGCGGTGTCGAGATCGCAAGGTTTCCATCGCGAATGACGGCCACGTTTGAGCGGGTGTCGCCGGATGTACGCGCACTTTCTCGTTCGTGGTCGTTAGCATTTTGACCCCACACGATCTGTCCCCTCATCGTTTGGCCGCTCATGATTGGGCGGGCGCCGCCCGCGCGGCCAGCTCGCCTTCGAGCCGCGCGATGTTCTCGAACAGGCGGCGGCTGGTGAGTTTGAGGAAGGTCAGGCCGAACTCCGGGTTCTGGAAATAGAGTTCCTCGAAGCGGTCGTAGCTCAGCGCCTGCACGTCGCCACTTTCGCGGCACACCAGCGACTGAGTGCGGCGGCCGTCCGGCGCCAGCATGCCGAGTTCGCCGACGACGCTGCCGGGCGCGACATTCATGCTGGTTTCGGCGAGCTCGAATTTTCCGGATACCACGAGGTACATCGCCTCCGCCACGTCGCCCTTGCGGAACAGCGTTTCGCCCGCATTGAAATGGCGTTTCGACATGAACGGCTGCAGCCAGCTCATGTCGACGTCGGTACGGCTGGCGCGCTCGACCTTGCGGATCAGAGCGCGCATTTCGTGCAGCCGGAAAATGTTCACCGGGAGAAGGATGCAATTGAGGATCAGCGTCGGCCAATATCCGATCAACACGGCGTTGACCAGGAACAGGACGTTGGTGACGATCGCGATCAGACGCAGCGGGATCATTGTCTTCATCCACATCTGCACGACGCTGAGGCCGATCCCCGCGGCCGCGAACAGCTGCCAGAGTTCCATCCTGCCGATGACTTCCATGTCGACCTCCGGCTGCGCCGTTCCGATTCAATCGCAATCATGGCGTAGAATAGCGCGGCAGGGGAGGGGCGGAAGGCTGTGCTCCCACGCACTCACCGTGTTATCGCCGGGCAACCGGGACCGGCCTGCGGCGGGCCCCGCTGTAAACTCGTCCCGGCGATTCCGATCAGGACGGCCATGCTTGCCCCATTCGTGCGATGGCCGGAACAAGTCCGGCCATGACGGGGCGATGTTTGAGCGAGGCTACAAGAATACAAAAAAGCCCGGGATTTCACCCGGGCCTTCGCATTCAGTTTGTTGCGTTGGATTTCCTTAGAAATCCATTCCGCCGCATCGAAGTCGGCAACAGCCGACTTCGATCATTTTGGGTCAGGCGGCTCCTTGGACTTCGCTTAGAAATCCATTCCGCCCATGCCGCCGCCGCCCGGAGGCATGCCGCCGCCGCCGGCGCCCTTCTTGGCCGG
>JBGPOB010000317.1:0-4411 GCA_041487815.1 Xanthobacteraceae bacterium
CGCCGCCGGCCGCTTCCGCGAGGATCTCTACCACCGCCTGTCGGTCGTGCCGATACGGGTTCCACCGCTCGCGGAACGGCGCGACGACATTCCGGAGTTAGTGGGGTATTTCATGACGCAGATTTCCCAGGCCACCGGTCTACCGATCCGCAAGATCGCGCCGGACGCCATGGCGGTCTTGCAGTCGCATGACTGGCCGGGAAATGTCCGGCAACTGCGCAACAACGTTGAAAGGCTGATGATCCTCGCGGACGGCGACCCGGACGCCGAAATCGGAGCGGACAAACTGCCGCAGGATGTCGGCTCGATGGTTCCGAGCATGCCCGGCGGTAACGGCGGCGAGCAGCTGATGGGCCTGCCGCTGCGTGAGGCGCGCGAGGCGTTTGAACGCGAGTATCTGCGCGCTCAGATCAGCCGCTTCGGCGGCAACGTGTCGCGAACGGCCGAATTCGTCGGCATGGAGCGATCGGCGCTTCACCGCAAGCTCAAGGCTCTGGGAATGGACTAGTTCATCCATGTCCCGCATCGCCTACGTCAACGGCCGTTATCTGCCGCACCGTAACGCCACGGTTCACATCGAAGATCGCGGCTTTCAGTTCTCCGACGGTGTTTATGAAGTCTGCGAAGTCCGCGACGGCCGTCTCGTCGACGAACGCCGGCACATGCAGCGGCTGGCTCGCTCGCTCGGCGAACTTCGCATCGCCGCGCCGATGAAGCCCGCGGCGCTGGCGGTTGTGTTGCGGGAGACGGTCGCCCACAATCGGGTTCAAAACGGGATTGTCTACGTCCAGGTCACGCGGGGCGTCGCGCGCCGAGACCACGCATTTCCGCCGGCTGCAACAGCGCCGAGCATTGTCGTCACCGCGCGCCAGATTGACCGGACCCGTGGTGAGCGCGAAGCGACCGTCGGGGTCGCGGTGGTCACGGTGCCGGAGACGCGCTGGGCGCGGGTCGACATCAAATCGATCGCGCTGCTGCCGAACGTGCTCGCGAAGCAGGCCGCGCGCGAGCAGGGCGCACGCGAGGCGTGGTTTGTCGATCGCGAAGGCTTTGTGACGGAGGGCGCTTCGTCGAACGCCTGGATCGTCGCCGCCGACGGGCGGCTTGTCACGCGGGCCGCGGACCACTCAATCCTTCGGGGGATTTCTCGCGCGGTTGTTCTGGACGTGGTCAGGGCCAATGGACTGGTCCTCGACGAGCACCCATTCACGGTCGCCGAGGCCTATGCCGCCCGTGAAGCATTCGTCACCGCAGCCAGCCAGATTGTACTGCCGGTTGTGCGCATCGACGGCCGCCCGATCGGGACTGGCGTGCCGGGGCCGGTGGCGACTGCGCTCCGTCGGCAATTTCACTCCGTCGCCGAAATTTCTTGACCAGCCCGACGGCCCGCCCGCACCAGTCACCGCTCAACCCGGGCTTGAACTGGCGCGCCAAGTGCCATTTAATGTCGCAGCCTGTTGTCAAAAGGGCCTTGTATGACGCGCCGTCCCGGGGGCGGATCGTCGTGACAACAAAAAGTGACGAGGCCAAGGAACACGAGAAAAAACGGAACAACGGCCATGCCAACTGACCGCGCACAAAATCTGCAGGATACTTTTCTCAACAACGTTCGAAAAAACAAGACACCGCTGACGATCTTTCTGGTGAATGGCGTCAAGCTGCAGGGTGTCGTGACTTGGTTTGACAATTTTTGCGTGTTGTTGCGCCGGGACGGGCACTCGCAGCTTGTCTACAAACACGCGATCTCGACCATCATGCCCGGGCACCCGATCCAGCTCTTCGAGGGTGCCGAAGAAGCTCCCGCCGAGGACAAGGAATAGTTGCAGCCGCTGCGCCCCGGTAAGCGCGACGACCTGACCGCAGCCAACGCCGCGCGGCGGACAGGACGTGCGATCGTCATCGGCCCCTATCGCAGGGAACGTCCGGCGCGTGGCGTCGACGCCGATGCCGGAGCGCGCCGCTCACCGGACGCGCGGCTTGATGAAGCGGTCGGTCTCGCGCGCGCCATTGATCTCGAGATTGTCAATTCGGGACTGGTCCCGCTCGCCGCGATCACGCCCGCCAGCTATATCGGCAAAGGCAAAGTCGACGAAATCGCCGGGCTCGCAAACAGCCTTGCTGCGGAACTCGTCGTGATGGATTGCGCGTTGTCGCCGGTGCAACAGCGCAATCTCGAAAAGGCGTGGCACGCCAAGGTTCTCGACCGGACCGGACTCATTCTCGAGATCTTTGGCCGCCGCGCGCGCACGCGAGAGGGCTCGCTTCAGGTCGAACTCGCCCATCTGACCTATCAGCGCAGCCGGCTGGTCCGCTCCTGGACTCACCTTGAACGCCAGCGCGGCGGCTTCGGCTTTCTCGGCGGGCCGGGTGAAACGCAGATTGAGAGCGACCGCCGCCTGATCGGCGAACGCATCGCGCGCATCAAGCAGGAGCTGGAGGGCGTCAAGCGCACGCGTCACCTGCATCGGGAAAGCCGCAAGCGCGTGCCGTATCCCATCGTCGCGCTGGCGGGCTACACCAACGCCGGCAAATCAACGCTGTTCAACCGCATGACCGAAGCGTCGGTGCCATCAACCGACATGCTGTTCGCAACCCTCGACCCGACGCTGCGGGCGGTCGCGTTACCGCACGGCGCGCGGGTCATCCTGTCGGATACGGTCGGTTTCGTATCCGATCTGCCGACCATGCTGGTGGCGGCATTTCGCGCGACGCTCGAAGAAGTCATCGAGGCCGACATCATCCTGCATGTGCGCGACATTTCCCACGTCGATTCCGAGGCGCAAGCCCGCGATGTCCGTGGCGTGCTGGAGGAGCTTGGCATCGACCTCAACACGGGACGCATCATCGAGGTATGGAACAAGATCGACCGGATGAATGCGGCCGACCGGGAACTGGTCTTCAATCGCGCACGGCGCGCGGAATTTCCGTGCGTACCGGTGTCGGCTTTGACCGGGGAGGGGATCGACGCGTTGAAGGCGGCAATTGAGCAGAAACTTGTGGCGTCGCGTGAAACTTTCGACATTGCACTCGATGCCGGCGATGGTGCACGGGCGAGCTGGCTTTATCGCAACGCCGAGGTGCTTGAAAAGCACATGTCGGGCGAGGGCGTTCTGACCATGACCATTCGCGTCGATCCGGCAAAAGCCGGGATGCTGCGCGCGAAGTTCGGCAAGGAATGCGTCCGGCGCGAGCGGTAACAATTATGCTTCGTCATCGCTGGGCAACCGGGACTAGCCATGACAAGTGAAGAAACGGTCTAGATTCCGCTGCAAGGCTTTATTCGGCGGCCGCTTTCTCCGCAGCCTTCGCTGCGTCCCACAGCGCGTCCATCTCGGCGAGTGAGGCGTCTTTGGGGGAGCGTCCCTGCCGCGCCAACGCCGCTTCGATGGCCGTAAATCGCCGTTCGAATTTTCGATTGGCCGCACGCAACGCCGCCTCGGCGTCGCCCCCAAGATGCCGCGCCAGGTTGACGACGGCGAACAGCAGGTCGCCTGTCTCGTCCACGGCGGCTTTGGTATCGCCGGCCTGCAGCGCCGACGTCACCTCATCCGTCTCTTCGCGTATCTTGGCCAAGACCGCGTGCGCATCGTTCCAGTCGAAGCCAACGCGGCTGGCCCGGTCCTGAAGCTTTTGGGCGCGCGCCAGCGCGGGCAGGGCCTGTGGCACGCCTTCCAATGCGCCGGACGCGGCCGGCGCCCCCGCCGCGACGCTCGTGCCGCATGCTCTTCGGCCTTGATGCGCGCCCAAAGCCCCGTCACCTCGCCCGCGGCGCGCGCCTCGGCATCGCCGAAAACATGCGGATGGCGCCGGATCAGCTTTTCGGCGATCGATGCAACCACGTCGCCGAATGCGAAAGCGCCTTGCTCCTCCGCCATCCGGGCGTGGAACACGACCTGCAGCAGCAAGTCGCCCAGTTCGTCGCGCAAATCCTCCAGATCGCCCCGCGCGATCGCATCGACGACTTCGTAGGCCTCCTCAAGCGTGTAGGGCGCAATGCTCGCAAAATTCTGCACGACATCCCACGGACAACCCGTCCCGGGCGTCCGCAGCGCCGCCATAATTTCGATCAGGCGCAAAACGTCGCGCGACGGATTCATCGATCAACTCCATCAGCTAAGTCGCTCCGCGACGGTAGCAGGGACAATGCCCAGCGGCGACGCAGGCATTCCAAACCGTCCACATCGATGGATGTGACCACTGGCCGTGCCTAACTCATCGTGTCGGCGCCATTTAGGGAAGTCACTTTGTGAGCCAGTTTCAAATGTCACTCTCTGTGGAGGTAAGATAGCCGCCTTTGCTGGTTGTTGATCCGAATTCCGTATGTCTACCCGACCTTGAAGATGTGATTGGCCTGGCCGCGACGCCGGGGAGCCTTGGCCGAACGGGACATGTCTAGTTCCTTCTGCTTCTC
>JBGPOB010000318.1:0-4403 GCA_041487815.1 Xanthobacteraceae bacterium
TGAATCCGTATTCGTTTCCAACATTTTGCTTCTGGGCGTGATGTGGTCCGACCTTGCTTCGCCGCCGAAGCGGGCTTCGCGAAGGCGGGCAAGTCGGCAGCTTTTCGCGACTGCGCCCGAAGCTCAATCACTCAAAAAACGCCAGCGTTCTAATTTCGATGCTCTCGCGCGGCCGCGCGTTGGGCGGAGCGGTCGGATCATTGAACGCCGTGTGCGCGGTCCAGCGCGCGCGACCGTCCTTCAGCGACTCGTAGACCTTGAAGACCAGCGCTTCCTCGCGCCGCATGCGCGGGAACCAATACCAGTGGTGCCTGGAATTGTAGGTGATCGCATAGGTCTGCCCGACCCGATTTGGATAGCGCCGCTCCGAGATCACCAGGTCTTTTGCCGATACGCTGCGCGCGTCGCAGATCGCCAGCGGAAAGGTCTCGACCGGGTGCCGGATCGGCCGCCAGATCTGGATGATCGCAAAGCGCCGGGTGAGCAACTCATCCGCCTCTGCGGGAAGAATTTCACGCACGCGTTGCGGACCCGACCATTCGGTGTAGTCGTTGTGGACGCGCTGGACGACTTCACGGATCTTGTGCTGTTCGCGAAAAGCGCCGTCGGCGGTGCGCAACGTGTGATCGAAGACGACAACCCGGCTGGCGCCGCTTTGCGCCCGCACGAGCGCTTCCATCTCGGGATAGTAAACCCGGCGCAGCTCATCGGCGTTGAAGAAATCCTTCATTTTGGTTTCATGGCGGACGAATTCAAATCCTTCGCGCTCGATCGAATACCTGCCCGTGTTGAGGCGGCCGTTGTGTATCACCACTGCGTGCGCATCAAGCTTGCCGCTGTGCTGCACTTCGGTCGAACCCGGGCCACCGGTATAGGTGAACGGAGTTTCGCCGGAATCCATGTAGTAGTTGAGCGTCGCGTTGAGCGTGGATGGGGCAACGTAGTGTTCGGCCACCTGAACCATGGGACGCCTCCCTACTCTCAATATCCCGAATGCCGGCACCGTCCTTGCGGGCGGGCGCGTAATCCTTCGCCCTTGACGGGAAGCTCTGTCAACAGGGGGCGCTCGTCAAACGCAACGGCGCGCAAAGCAAGCGCAGGAGCCCTGGAATAGAACGCCGGCTCAGTATTCTGCGAAGTGCCACAAGATAAGCTGCATGCGCGCTATCGCGCCAAGAATATTGGAATAATCATCGGTCCAAGCAGATACCCGAGGCGTTGTCGGCATGCGCCGCCAGCGCGCATCGCGCGGCAACTCGCCGAGGTCTGTCGGCGTGCGCGCCAACGCCATGACCACCGAGCCCGACTTGAAGTCGCGTTCCGGCGACTCGTCCGCAGTACCCGATCTCGCGTAGGAGACGAGGCTTTCGGCGCTTCCCGCCGCCGCCACAATCTCTCGGAGATCGAGATGCTTGTTGGAGATGTGAACGATCAACGAACCCTGCGGGCTAAGGCGCGCGCGATAGATCCCGAACGCCTCGCGCGTCAGGAGATGGACCGGAATCGCATCCGACGAAAACGCGTCGAGGATGATGAGTTCGTATTGATCCGTTGATTTGGCGAGTGTCAGGCGGGCGTCGCCGAGGACGATCGGTGCGTCCGGTGCGCAGTCCGACAAAAATCGGAACAGGCGAGGGTCGCGCGCGATGCGTGCGACGGTTTCGTCGATTTCATAGAAAGTCCAATTTTCGCCGGCCTGGCGTCGGCAAGCTACGCCGCCGGCGCCCAGCCCGACAACTGCAATACGATTGAAGCTAGCGCCTCGGCGCTCGAACGCGGCGCGGGTGGCCGCAATTCCATCCGCGATCGGGCTCCCGGAAAAATAATATGTTGCCGGCTCCGGCGGACCGGCCACTGGCGCGCCGGCATCATCGCGCAGCCGGACCACGCCATGGATTGTCGTGCCGTGCATCAAGAGACGGAAGCGGCCGTCGGAGGAATCAACGACCTGGTGCACACCGAAGAAGCTGCGAAGCATTTCGACGCGCTTGAGGTCGGGTGTCCAGGCGGCGGAAAATACGAAAATCAGCAGGACCAGCGCGACCGCTCTTGCCGGCTGATTGCGATACCACAGCATCAGCGCAACCAGCATTACGATCGCTGCTTTGCCCATCAAATCCACGAAGTGCGGCAGCGACCCGGTGAGAAGCACGCGTACGGCGATAAGGCAAGCGATGGCCAGAAGGATCGGCCAGGTCTGACGCACAAACCCCCGCGCGCCGTTGGCGAACGTTCCCGGAAGCATCAGCAGCGCTGCGGAAATCAGCAGGGGATACTCGTAAACATTATTGAAGATGTGGGGCGCGAGAAGACCCGCGAAGGCGCCTCCCGTGACGCCGCCGAGCGAAATCCAAAAATAGAATTCCGTCAGATAGACCGGCGTCGGACGGCGGCGATAAAGTTCGCTGTGACAAAAGAGGCAAAGAACCACAAAGGCAAAGATGTTGAGCAGAATCGCGATCGCCCACAGTGGCTTGATGATGCTGAGCAGTGTGAGCGCCATCGGCGCAACGGCGATGGGCGCTATTTTCTGCAGCGCCGCACTGTCGAACCAGGGCTTGTCTCGAAACACGGCCACAAAAGTCAGAAGATAAAGCGCCAGCGGCATAACCCACAGGAACGGCGCGGCGGCGACGTCGGTTGAGATATACGCGGTGACCGCGATGGTCAGTCCCGTGGGAATTGCGGCAAATATCATCCACCGCAAACGCTCGCGGGCCGTTGGCGCCGCATCGCGCGACTTTTCCGCCATGACGGGGCGCAACGCGCCTTGGGCGACGACCAATCCCGCCAAGGCGATCAAGATCGCAAGCGCCGCAAATCCGATTGACCATCCGAGCCTCTGCTCACGCAGCGGCAGCAGCGGCTCGATGATGAACGGGTAACTCAACAACGAGACAAACGACCCAAGATTGGAGGCCGCGTAAAGCGCGTAGGGATTGCGATGGCGGGTGTGGTCGCCGGCGGCAAACCAATTCTGCAGCAGCGGCGCGGTTGCGGACAACGCGGCGAACGGCAGACCAATCGAGGCGGTGAAGAGCCAGATCAGCCACAATCCGACGCCCGATGACGGCGGGGTCTCAAACCCGCCGGCAATGCTGATCGGCAACGTCACTGCCGCTCCGGAAAGCACGATCAGGTGCACCAATGCGGCGTGCCGCGGCGCCAGCCGACGGCTCAGAAGGTGGGCGTAGGCATAGCCGACCAACAGCGCGGCCTGGAAGAACACCATCGCCACCGACCACACCGCCGGCGTGCCGCCAAGCCGTGGCAGCACCATCTTGGCAAACATCGGCTGGATCGAAAACAGCAACAGCGCCGACGCGAACATCGTGGCGGTAAACAGCGCCGGCGCGGCGATCGCCGCCCATCGCGCGGTTCGTAAAGATCGGCTGGAATTCTCGATTGCGGTCATATGGTTGCCGTGGCTTGCGCGTGGGCAACCTTAATAAGATGGTCTTAATTCGCGGTTACATAGATTAAGACTAGGCGGGCCGGCCATAAACCGCGTCGGCGCGCGCCTCGAAGGCTGCGGAAAAACGACGAAATGCGGCATCGAACATCGCGCCCATCAGCATGCCCAACATGCGGCTCTTGAATTCGTATTCGATGGAAAATTCTACCTCGCAGGCGTTCTCGCCCGGCGGCTTGAAGTTCCAGCGATTCTCCATTCGGCTGAACGGCCCATTGAGATATTGCACCAGAATCCGAGAGTTTTTCCGATCGAGCGTAACCCGGCTGGTGAATGTTTCGCGAATAAGCTTGTAGGCGACAGTCATGTCGGCAACCAGGATTTGCGTGCCGTCTTCCGCAACATTGCGTTGCTTGACCTTCAACCGCTGACACAACGGTACGAATTGCGGATAATTTTCCACGTCGGCGACGAGATCGAACATCTCGGACGCGGAGTGCTGCACGCGTCGCCGGGTCGAGAATTGCGGCATTACGGTACGATCCCGAAAAAGCCCGCCCCCGGACTTGTTCCGGAGGTTTGCAAGACTTTCCCGCCTTCGCGAAGCCCGCTTCGGCGGGCGAAGCAAGGTCCGATAAGATCACACTCAAAATGAATATGTCAGTGGGGCGCTCCGACTTCAACGCGGGTTGATCAGTCTCCAGCGCGTATGCGTCAGCGCGGCGCGGCGGCGCGCGCGGCTTGCAGTCGCGCGAAATCCTCGCCGGCGTGGTGCGAGGAGCGCGTCAGCGGGCTCGACGACACCAGCAGGAAGCCCTTGGCGAGCGCGATGGTTTCAAAGGCCCTGAACTCGTCCGGCGTGACGAAGCGCGCGACCGCATGATGCTTGCGGGTCGGCTGCAGATATTGCCCGATGGTGAGGAAGTCGACGTCGGCGGCCCGCATATCGTCCATTACCTGCAACACCTCGTCCCGCGTTTCGCCCAATCCA
>JBGPOB010000319.1:0-4398 GCA_041487815.1 Xanthobacteraceae bacterium
GAAATACAATCTGGTGCTCGAAAACTTCGGCACCGCCGGCGCGGGCGAGACGGTGCAGGCGGTGATTTCCGGCTCGGCCGACCTCGGCGCGGGGGTCGGAGTCGGCGGCGTCATGCGGGCGTATTCAAAGGGCGCGCCGGTACGCATCCTGCTGCCGGCCTATACCGGAACCAACGATCTCTATTGGTATGTACGCGCCGACTCGCCGATCAAGAGCCTCAAGGACGCCACCGACAAGCAAACCATCGCCTATTCGACCAGCGGTTCAAGTTCCAACAACATCGTGCTCGCCTTCGCCGAGGAACTCGGCCTGAAAGCAAAGCCGACGGCAACAGGCGGCCCGCCCGCGACACTGACTTCGGTGATGTCCGGCCAAATTGATATCGGGTGGGGCGCGCCGCCGTTCGGCGTGCGGGAAATCAATGAAGGCAAAATCCGCGTCATCGCGCGCGGGTCGGACGCGCCATCGCTGCGCGGCCAGACGGTGCGCACGATCATCGCCAACGCTGACGCGCTGGCGGCCAAGAAGGACGCCATCCTGCGCTTCGCCAAAGGTTACCGCGAAACGATCGACTGGATGTACGCCGATCCGGCGGCGGTAAAAATGTATGCCGCGAAGATCAAGACCGACGAGGCGATCATCCGCCAGTCGATTACTGACTATCAGACCAAAGACGCGCTGCAGACCGATATGATGAAGGACCTCGACAGCGCGATGCGCGATGCCGTCAAGCTCAAATTCCTCGACCGCCCCCTGACGGCCGAGCAAATCAAGGAGTTCATCCAAATTCCGCCGCGCTAACGGCCCGCATAAAGCCAAATTTGAACGGTTAACGATGCGCCGCTGTCGGGCGCGTGCCATTTCGTCGCAATGGTCAATCCAAAGTAGCGGTCGGCGTGGGTTCACCCAGCCGCGGTGTTCGGATACGCTGGCCGCCAACGGCCGGGCCTGGGGGTCGCCAAGGTGGGTCGAGAGCCACAAGACCGCGCAATCGGAGGACGATGATGAAAGCTTGGATTTTTGCAACCACGGCCGCGCTGGCGCTGGCCGTTACGAACCCGGCCGCGGCGCAGCAGCCGATCGTGATCAAATTCAGCCATGTCGTCGCGCCCGACACGCCCAAAGGCAAAGGGGCGGAAAAATTCAAGGAACTGGCCGAGAAGTACACCAACAACAAGGTCAAGGTTGAAGTCTATCACAACTCCTCGCTCTACAAGGACAAGGAGGAGCTGGAAGCGCTACAGCTCGGTGCCGTACAGATGTTGGCGCCTTCGAACTCGAAGTTCGGCCCGATCGGCGTCAAGGAATTCGAGGTGTTCGACCTGCCGTTCATCCTGCCGGACCGCAACGCGTTGCGCCGCGTCAACGACGGCCCGCTCGGCAAGCGCCTGCTCAAGCTGCTCGAACCCAAGGGCATGATTGGTCTTGCGTACTGGGACAACGGGTTCAAGCAGTTCAGCGCCAACAAGCCGTTGCGCAAGCCCGACGATTTTAAGGGCCTGAAATTCCGCATCCAGTCGTCCAAGGTGCTTGAAGCGCAGATCCGCGCGCTTGGTGGCTTGCCGCAGGTGATGGCTTTCTCGGAGGTCTATCAGGCGCTTCAGACCGGCGTCGTCGACGGGCAGGAGAATACGCCGTCCAACATGTACACCCAGAAGTTCCATGAGGTGCAGAAGTACACGACCCATACGGATCACGGCTACATTGGCTACGTCGTGGTCGTGAACAAGAAGTTCTGGGATGGCATGCCGGCGGATATCCGCAGCAGCCTCGACAAAGCGATGGCTGATGCGACCGTCTATGCCAACGAAATATCCGCGAAAGAAAACGAAGAATCCTGGAACGACATCAAGAAGTCGGGCAAGACCGAGATCATCGAGCTCACCGCCGCCGAGAAGTCGGCATTGAAGCAAGCCATGACGCCGGTCTACCAGCAGGCCGAGGCGCGCGTCGGCAAGAGCCTGATCGAGGAGTTCGAGAAAGCGACCAAGCCGGCCGGAACGAACTAAGACGGCATTTAGATGATGAATTGCAGCGAGGCGGCCATTGGCCGCCTCGTTCGTCTTGACTATTCGCCGGGTTCGGAATCGGACGGCTGCGGCAAGGTCCCGGCCGCGGCGTCCGCGTTGGGATGCGTCTTCATGTACGCCACGACGGCCGCCAGCCGCAGTGCCAATGGATATTTTGGAAAAACCTGCCGAAGTTGCGCCAGGGCCTCGGTCGTCGATCGCGGACCGGCATTGACGAGCGAGACGACCATATCATCGATGGCGCGGCCGCCGTCCTCTTCGTAAGGCGAATGCGCGTCGCGCCGGGGCCGCTCATAAACCGGCCAGATATCGAGCGGCGGACGGCCGGCGGCGCGCGCAACCATATCCTCCGGCACCTCAGCCAGAGGTGCTAACACCGCGGCGAGCCGCCGCGCGCGCAGGGAAACCGGCCACCGCATTCCATGAACCCCTCAGACATGCGCATTTGATGCCGTCCAACCCGCTGGGGAAGGCCGAGAAAACTTCATCCACAGGGAAAATCGGCCTATATGACGGCGGCCGGGCGGCAATTGGGGGGCGGCTCCCGCCGGGCCGGGGTCTTGTTCATCAGGGAGTTAGGGAATGAAGCTATTTTTTTCGCCGGGCGCATGCTCATTGTCGCCACACATCGTGCTGCGTGAGGCGGGACAAAATTTTGATCTCGTTCAGGTCGACCTGCGCGAAAAAAAAACCAAGGACGGCGCCGATTTCACCAAGGTCAACCCGAAGGGGCAGGTTCCTGTCCTCGCCACCGACGATGGCGACACGCTGACCGAGGGTCCGGTGATCTTGCAATACATCGGCGACAAGGCGCCCGGCAGTAAAATCATTCCGCCGGCCGGCAGCAAGGAGCGTTATCGCGCGCAGGAATGGCTCAACTTCATCACCTCCGAGCTGCACAAGAATTTTGGCCCAATCTTCAGGCCAGCGACGCCGGATGCCTACAAGCAGATCGCGCGCGACGCCATCGCGGGCCGATTCAAATGGATCAACGAAAAATTGGCGGGCCGCGCCTATCTCATGGGCGACACGTTCTCGGCGCCTGATGCCTATTTGTTTGTCATGGTCAATTGGGCCAAGCGTCTGGAGATGGATCTTGGCGCGTTTCCCAACCTTACCGCCTTCTGGGACCGTGTCGCCGCGCGCCCAAAGGTCAAAGAAGCCATGCGTGCCGAAGGCTTGATCAAGTAGCTCTTCTGCGCGTTTGATTTGACGTAAGTGCGGCCGGCTTCTCTGAAACTGGCCGCTTTTTGCTGGCGCCGGCGGGGTCCGCCGTCCGCCCGGCGCGCCTGCCCGGGCGACGATCAAACAGCCCCGGGCCCGTTCACATCCGCTATATTCCACCTGCCCGTCGGCGCCGCCGACAAAAGCTGGATCACCACCCGTGCGTGTCGAAACGCTGCCCCAGTTCCCGAAGCCGCTGCCGCGAATCATCGTCGGCACCGCGGCGCTGGGCAGTCCGCTCCCTTGGCCGTTCGTGTCAAAGGCTTCGGTCGCGACCGACATGCGTCTGCTCGACGACATGGTCGCGCTCGGATGCACCGCCTTCGACACGGCGCCGGTCTACGGCCTCGGCGCCAGCGAGCGTCGGCTCGGCGAATGGATGTTCCGCCGGAAAAATCGCGACCGGATCTTTTTGATCACCAAGGGCGCGCATCCCAGCGTGCCGTTCAATTCAAGCCGCTTCAACGCCGATGCCATTACGGCGGACCTTGATGCTTCGCTGAAGCGATTGCGTACTCAAACGATTGATCTTTATCTGCTTCACCGCGACGATCCCTCGCAACCGGTGGATGATGTGTTGGACACGCTCAGTCGGTTGCGTGATGCGGACAAGATTCGCGCCTATGGCGTCTCGAACTGGTCGCCATCGCGCATCGAAGCGGCCTCGGAGTTCCTGCGGCGCAATGGCATGCCACCTTTGGCCGCGAATAGCCCGCATTTTTCCTTGCTGGCTTGGCAGCAAGCGCCGTGGGCGGGCTGCGTCAGCCTATCCGGCGCCGATGCCGCGACCGCGCGCGCGCAACACGCACGCTCGCAGCTGCCGGTGCTGGCATGGTCACCGCTGGGCCGCGGATTTTTCTCCGACCGAATCTCCGAAACAACCAGGCCCGCGCTCTACGATTTTGCATCGCGCTGGTGCCTGCGCTGTTACGGGAGCGCCGAAAATTTCGCGCGTAGGCGCCGTGCCCGGGACCTGGCGGTGCGACGTGGAGCAACGGCTGTCCAAATCGCGCTGGCCTATCTGTTCAGTCAGCCGTTCCCGGTGTTCGCCGTGATCGCGACGTCGAGCGCGACGCGTATGCGCCAAAATGTCGCGGCAAGCGATCTACGGCTCAGTGCCGCCGAACTGCGCTACCTCGAGAC
>JBGPOB010000320.1:0-4392 GCA_041487815.1 Xanthobacteraceae bacterium
CGGTGTTCGGCCACTTCCTGCATCTCGGATTCTGGCCGATCGTGATGGGCATCACGATGTGGTTCCAGATGAAGCTCAATCCTTCGCCGCCCGATCCGACGCAGAAGATGATCTTCGACTGGATGCCGCTGATCTTCACCTTCATGCTGGCGTCGTTCTCGGCCGGCCTGGTGATCTACTGGGCCTGGAACAACACGCTCTCGGTGGCGCAGCAGTCCTTCATCATGCACAGGCACGGCGCCAAGATCGTGCTGTTCGACAACATCAAGTCGATGTTCGTCAAAAAGAAAGACAGCAAGACTTAATACGCGACGCGGCGAATCTCGCCGCCGTCATTCCGGAAACCGCGCCAACGGGTCCGCGCAGAGCGCGGCCCGATGACAGGCTCCGCGCGGTTGTCCGGAATCCAGTTCTAAATTTCGAGTGTGCATGTGGATTCCGGGTTCGCCCGCTGCGCGGGCACCCCGGAATGACAGCTGCGTCTCACGCCGGAACGATGCGTGAATGGCCGTATTCGTCGTTTCACGTCCATGTCAGGCCCGGTCTCAAGCCAGCCGACTGGGCGGGCGATGTCGAAGAACCCTTGATGGATTTCGGCGAGCGGAGAGGTTGACCCCGGATTACGCTTAAGTTCACCCTCGGGCGTACCGAAGGTGCGACCCGGGGGCCCCATTCGGGCTATCTCCTCACTCGATAGCCTCGATACGATCCCGGTACACCTGCACGAGCCGGCAGCTCTCGCTTGCCCGGCAGACGTCCGGCCAGATGCGCGAAAGATAGCGGTGCAGGTCGCCAATCGTGAGATTGCCGACCCGGACGTGGATGACCCGCGGTCCGTTGACATTTACAAGGACGCGGTCGGAAAAGTCCGCGTCTTTCGTCACAATCGTCAGCGCGTTGGCCACTGCAAACTCCCAGATTCTACTGTCGGTCCAGTCCGGGCCGGTATCATGCATGAATTCATAGTCGCTGCCGGACCAGAGCGAGAACCAGCGCGGCAGATTGACGTCGATCAGGTAACGGGCCATCAGGCCGTTTCTTTGACGCTGTACCGGCGGTTCATCAGTCGGCTCGCAAATGCCAGGCAGGCCGAAATGTCCTCCTGCTCCAGCATCGGGTACTGACGCAGGATCGCCTCCGGCGTTTCGCCGGCACTCAGATAATCAAGAATGCTCTCGACGGTGATGCGCATGCCCCTGATCACCGGCTTGCCATTGCAGACATCCGGATCGATGGTGATCCTGTCGGTCGCCGGGATGGGCTGCGCGCTTGCCATGACGAAATCCTCCGAAATCCAATAACAAACAGCTTATCATGTGAACCGCCATCGTGCGAGTGGCCCTATTTGTCGTTTCACGTCTATGTCAGGCGTGGTCTGCCGCCAGCCGACTGGGCCGGCGATGTCGAAGAACCCATGATGGATTTCGGCGAGCGGAGGGGTTGAGCCCGGTTTTCGCGGAGTTCACCTTCGGGCGCACCGAAGGTGCGGCCCGGGGGGGCCATCCGGAGTACCTGCTCAATGCAAACGCAGTCGCTTGCGTCTTGTGCGGGCGCGTAGTTCCGAAAACGAGCTGCTGTAGAAGTGCTCAACATCTTTCTGGTCTTCGGCAACTTCGGCTTCAAGGCCAGGAAGCGCATCTTTCACAACTGCGAAGAAGCCTTTCGGCGTTGTTGAAGGCAGTACATCTGAAAGATTTTTACCCATAGAGAAACCGGGAAACAGCCTAACACCGGGTAGCAGGGTTACAACGAAAATAAGAAAGCATTTCATGTGGTCTGTCTGCTCACTGAACAGTATTGCGTAGTTAATTGATGCGCTACAGATCGTCTTTATGTTGGCCATCATGATATCGCGAACGGGAAGTTCGTCAAAAAAGTCTTCGTCCGCGTGCTTGAGATAATTGTAGATCGCGCGATATTGTCTGAAAAATTGTGAACGGCGTTGCCGTGATACGCCTTTTTGCCAATCGATCGTGACCTCAATACGTCTCTTTTTCGCCAAGTCTAAGATCATCTTGTCCGCAGAGTGAATTATAAGGTGAATTGCAAAAGGATTTTCTTGCTTCATAACAAGTCGTATGGCTGCGTGTATCAAATGCCGAATGGCCCGTTTCTTGTCGAGACGCCTGCCTTGAGGGTTCGTGGGCTTGGCGCTTTCGCTTGGCCGGGCGCTCACAACTTGCCCTCGCGCATCTGACGGGCGGCCCATTTGAAAACATCATCAAAGGTGCCGCTGCAAAGCTCCGCGCCGTCATTCTCGCGAACGACGGCGTAGCGTCTGACTTCGACTAGCTTCAAGCCTCGTAGCTTCAACGTATCACGGAAAGGCTTTGTTGCCTTGTCTCTCACTGGTAGGAGCAGTTCACCCATGGGATGAAAGCAAATAGCCCGGGTGCAGCGCAGCGAAACCCGGGGCAGCCTATCAATCGTTCCCGGATTTCGCTCCGCTTCGTCCGGGCTACGAGCTCATTTTGTTGTTGACGCTCTGGCTACGGGTGCTGTTTCAGCGATTGATGCGAGTGCCTCCACCGCCCGATCAGGCCCCGTGACCGCGTATCGTTGCTGCGGCTGGCTCACGTCAGGCCAAGCTACAGTCTGAACACTCTCCCAAGGCCGGTTTCCCCCGGTCCAGTACGGCACACCAGCTTGCTGCCACGTGTCATCGAAGCTGTTGCTATCCCATTGCGATCCGACAACATCGGTTGGAAGGTTGGCGCTCCATCCATAACGTGAGTACACATCGCTGATAATAATGTAGTCAGACAAGCCGCCACGCTCACACAGGAGAGGGAAACCGTTTCGATTTACGGTTGCCGTTTCCGCAGAGGCTGTAATTGAAAGTCCCAATGCAGTGCATAAGGCTATCATCGACAATGGAATTATACGCATGATCGCCGCGCCTCCCGACTAATCTGAGTGCGACCGACCATCAGATGGGTCTGTCGCCGACATCCGATAAACAGGTGTGTCGCCGTTCCGTATATCAGTCGGGCGCTTATTTTCGATGAATTTTAGGTTGCGAAAAGTAAGCTCCGCTAAACCAAGCGTTCACCGTGATTAGCAAGTAGCAAGCGTAGCCCGCATGGAGCGAAGCGGAATGCGGGATTCCGTGTCGCGATGCCAACCGTCGGTCTTCGCTGTGTTCAGCCCAGGCTTACGCTTGCAGAGATCATACGCTCTCACGTCGTAAGCAAGGCGTGGATGGCCGGGACATAGGCGAGCGAAGCGACGCCGTCCTTCGGACGGCTATGCCCGGCCATGACGTGGAGGGGCCGCAGAGGGTGATACGAGCCCTAGGCCTGCGGCGGGCCGCCGCCGCCGTACTTGTTGTCTTCCGTGATCGTTCCGACCCGATAACCGGTCGCGCGTTTCGACCGCAGGCTCTTCTTGAGCGCCGCGAACGCGGACCGCCACTCGGGGTCGTTGGTGCGATCCGCCGTTTGCGGCGTGATCTTGGCAACGGGCGTGCCGTTCTTGGTGATGATGATCGTTTCGCCATGCTCGGCAGCGGCGATCACCTGCGAAAAATTCTGGTTTGCTTCCTGGACCGTCATCTCGCGCATGTGGCTCACCGTATGCGCGATTTTGGGCCGTTGCTATGCCTTTGCAGCGTCTGCGCTTTCCATGAAAAGGAATAAAATCCTTGACGGCGCGACGCTGCCTCGCTAGCAAAGGCGCATTCTCCAACAACCAACTCTGCGGCGAACCTGGCCCCCCGCGCGGGCGCGTCAGCGCGTTCGCATGCGCCAAACTCAAGAGGACGACCATGGCACCCGAATTGACCAGCCAAGCCTGGGCACAAATCCGTTACGACTACGAGCACACCGAGCGGCCGATCGAGGACATCTGCGCCGAGCACGGCATCAGCTCCGGCACGCTGCGCGACCGCATGCGGCGTTGGGGCTGGACGCGGCGGCGCGCGCCGATCCCGCGCGAAGGCCCGCCGCCCGCGCCCGCGCCGCAGATCGACACCGCGGCGCCATCGCTCGCGGCCGCGCCGCAGATCGAGACGGCCGCACCGTGTCCTGTGGCCATGCCGCAAGTCGCAGCCGGCGACGACGCGAGCGCGCCGGGCGAGCCGGACGAGCCGGACGACAGGGCGATCGTGCCGCGCCTGCAAAGCGCGGTCGCCCGCGTGCTTCCCGCTATCGAATCGATTGTCGCGAAGCTCGGGGCGGGGCCGACGCATCCGCGCGAGATGGAACGATCCGCCCGTGCGCTTGCGGCGCTGACGCGAACCTTGCGCGAATTGAACAACCTCCTGAGCCAGCGCGAGGCGGCAGCCGCCGATGATGTTGCCGCCCACGACGACATTCCTGAAGACATCGATGCGTTCCGTCTCGAGCTGGCGCGGAGGATCAATGCCTTTGTCGCGTCCCGCACCGGCCAAGC
>JBGPOB010000321.1:0-4375 GCA_041487815.1 Xanthobacteraceae bacterium
CAAAGGCCTCGCGCCAGGACGCGGGCCGCAGGCGACCGCCTTCGCGCACATAGGGCTGATCGAGCCGCTGCGTGCGCAGCCCGTCAACAACATGCCGCGTCTTGTCGGAAATCCACTCTTCGTTGATGTCCTCGTTCACGCGCGGCAGAATGCGCATCACCTCGCGGCCGCGAGTATCGACGCGAATGGCGCACCCAACTGCATCCATGACATCGATCGATTCGGTCTTGTCGAGTTCCCACGGTCGCGCCGCAAACGCGTAGGGCTTGGAGGTGAGCGCGCCGACGGGGCAGAGATCGACGACATTGCCCTGCAGCTCCGAAGTCATGGCGGTCTCTAGATAGGTCGTGATCTCCATGTCTTCGCCGCGCCCGATGGCGCCAAGCTCGGGCACGCCGGCGACTTCGGTCGCAAACCGGACGCAGCGCGTACACTGGATGCAGCGGTTCATCGAGGTCTTGACCAGCGCGCCGATGTACTTGTCCTCCACCGCGCGCTTGTTTTCGGCAAAGCGGCTGGCGTCCACGCCATAGGCCATGGCCTGGTCCTGCAGATCGCATTCTCCGCCCTGGTCGCAGATCGGGCAGTCGAGCGGGTGATTGATGAGCAGGAACTCCATCACCCCTTCGCGCGCCTTCTTTACCATCGGCGAACGGGTCATCATCACCGGCGGCTCGCCGTTCGGACCCGGGCGCAGGTCGCGCACATTTTGCGCGCAGGAAGCGACCGGCTTGGGCGGCCCGCCCTTCACCTCGATCAGGCACATGCGGCAATTGCCGGCAATCGACAGTCGCTCGTGGAAGCAGAAGCGCGGAATCTCGGCGCCCGCGGCCTCGCACGCCTGCAGCAGCGTGTACTCCGGCGGAACGTCGATCTCCTTGCCGTCGACGATGATCTTGGTCATATGCCATCGATCCCAGCCAACCGTGCTACGCGCATCGTGCACTCTTCCATAGCTGCGCCGATGACGCCGCATCCCAGCCGAAAGCATGGTCGCTTGGTCCATGCTTTTTCAAGTGATCAAGCCGAGCAATAGCTTCCTGCACGCTCGGTCGATGGCCAGCGGCCACCCACCACAACACGAAATACGGCGGCTCAATATGCTCGAACCACTCAGTGCGGCGGCCATAAAAACGCCTATGAATTGTCTGCCAAACATAGCGCTCGAGCGCTTCGACGTTCTCCCACACCGAAAGATTGATGGCGATGCGCGGGTCGGCGTAGGGTCGCGTGTTGGTTGCGTTGCCGCTGTCGTCGGTGTAGCGCCAGACGAATCCGGCGCTGCGCTCGGCGATGCCGTTCACCATCGCGAGGTTGTTTACAAAATCCGCCAGGCGTGGATCGTCAATATCGTAACGCAAGCGACCAATGTTCAATTGCGCGACGTAATGGTCCGGCGGCTGTTGCATGATGTCTACTCCGCCGCCACGCGCGCCGGCTCGGGATGCGGGTTCGCGGCATATTGATCGATGCGGCGCTCGATCTCCGGCCGGAAGTGACGCAGCAGTCCCTGCACCGGCCACGCCGCGCCGTCGCCGAAGGCGCAGATGGTGTGGCCCTCGATCTGCTTGGTTACTTCGAACAGCATGTCGATTTCGCGCTTATGCGCCCGGCCGTCGGCCATGCGCGTCAGCACGCGCCACATCCAGCCCATGCCCTCGCGGCACGGCGTGCATTGGCCGCAGCTTTCGTGCTTGTAGAAATACGAAATGCGCGCGATGGCGCGGATGATGTCGGTCGACTTGTCCATGACGATGACGGCCGCGGTCCCAAGGCTCGACTTCAGCGCGGTGCAGCCGTCGAAATCCATTATTAGCTCACCGCATTGGTGCGCGGGGATGATCGGCATCGACGATCCACCGGGAATGACCGCCAGCAGATTGTCCCAGCCGCCGCGTACGCCGCCGGCGTGGGTCTCGATCAATTCGCGCAATGGCACGCCCATGGCGTCTTCGACCGTGCAGGGCCGCTCGACGTGCCCGGAGATGCAATAGAGCTTGGTGCCGGTATTGTTCGGCCGGCCGATCGCGGAAAACCAGGCCGCGCCACGGCGCATGATGTCGGGCGCCATCGCGATCGTTTCGACGTTGTTGACGGTCGTCGGGCAGCCGTAGAGCCCGACGTTGGCGGGAAACGGCGGTTTCAGGCGCGGCTGGCCTTTCTTGCCCTCCAAGCTTTCGAGTAGCGCCGTTTCCTCGCCGCAAATATAGGCGCCCGCGCCGTGGTGAACGTAAAGATCAAAATCCCAGCCGTGAATGTTGTTCTTGCCAATCAATTTGGCTTCGTAGGCCTGATCAACGGCGGCTTGCAGGCGCTCGCGCTCGCGGATGAACTCGCCGCGCACGTAAATGTACCCTGCGCGCGCACCCATGGCGAAACCGGCGATCAGGCAGCCCTCGACCAGAAGATGCGGATCGTGCCGCATGATCTCACGGTCCTTGCAGGTGCCGGGTTCCGATTCATCGGCATTGACCACGAGGTAATGCGGCCGATCGCCCAATTGCTTGGGCATGAACGACCACTTGAGACCCGTCGGAAAACCCGCACCGCCACGCCCGCGCAGTCCCGACGCCTTGATCTCGCTGACGATGGCATCGCGGCCCTTTTCGAGCATCGTCTTGGTGTCGTCCCATCCGCCGCGGGCGCGCGCGCCTGCGAGGCCCCAGTCTCCGAGGCCATAGAGATTTTTGAAGATGCGATCCTTGTCGTCGAGCATCGATCAGGCCCTGATCGTCTTCAATGTCGTCGGCCCGCCGACCGGAGCCGACATCTGTCGGTCGATTTGCGGTCCAGGTTTGGGTGGTGATCCACCGGCGAAGCCACCCAGCACTTTCTGAAAGCTTTCGGCGGTGAGATCTTCATAGGTGTCGTTCCCGATCAGCACCATCGGCGCGTTCACGCAGGCGCCGAGGCACTCGACTTCCTCCCAGGAGAAGTTGCCATCGCCCGAAACGTGAAACGGTTCTTGGTGAATCTGCCGCCGGCAAACATTCAGCAGCTCGTCCGCGCCGCGCAACAGACACGGCGTGGTCCCGCACACCTGCACATGGGCCTTCTTGCCGACGGGCTGCAGGAGAAACATCGTGTAAAAGGTCGCGACTTCGAGCACGCGGATATAGGCCATGCCAAGCATGGTCGCGACTGCCTCGATGGCCTTCTGCGGCAGCCAGCCCCGGTTCTGCTCCTGCGCACGCCACAGGATCGGGATCACGGCGGATTGCTGGCGGCCTTCCGGGTATTTGGCGATTTGCGCCTTCGCCCAGGTGAGATTTTCGGGCGAGAACGAAAATTCTTTCGGCTGAACTTCGGCCGGTGCAAGGCGACGGACGCTCATCGGGTGTCCTCGGTACCGTGTGTGCGGCCACTTTGATCCGAGCGGTAATGGTCATCGCCAACCAGCGGTGTCGTCAAAACCGTCGCGCGCGACACTCCGCTAAACGTCCGAAAGCGGTTAAGGGTCTTATTGACGACATTGCCATGCTTGAGCTGCATGATCTTGTGCCGGTAATGCTCCGGATGAACGACGTCAAACATTGCCGTGCTCGGACCGGAATAGCGCCTGCGAAATTGCTCCGCGGCGGCAGAACCACGTCGCACGTAGAACAACGTATTCTGCTTGTACCAAGTGAATACGTCAGGGGCCGCCCAGATTTCGCGGCGCAACACATCGTAGGGATCAAACTCGTTGGTGGCGAACTTCTTCACCCAGTAGGATTGCCACTGCTCGTTGATATGATCCTCGCCGCTTTGAAACGGAATCGCGGCGCTGAACACGACAACGTCCGCAAAGCCGCAGATTTCCGCGACCAGGCTGTCGGCACGTGAAACGTCGAGGTGCTCGGCAACCTCAAGGCAGAGCGCCAGATCATATCGACCGACCTCGCCAATGCGTTTGTTCAAATCGCGCGCCAGAAATTGCGAACGATCAATCAGCAATCCCCATTGCTCGACATACGCTCCGTCGACGCCAAAAATTCGCTCGACCCCGCGGTCGGCGAATTCCTTTAACCAAAATCCCACGTTGCATCCGATGTCGACGACAGATTTCGCGGGATAAATGTCGAGAATTTTGCCGGTAACAACCGTCACCGATTTGCGCAGGATCGCGGCAAATTCCATATCGTTCGCGTAGCAGTAGTTGACGCGCGCCATCACCAGCCCCGCGATCCGATGTGTGCCGACGTCATCGGTCGACCTCGCCAAACACGATATCAAGCGAACCCAAAATGGCAGAGACGTCGGCTAACATATGCCCGCGACACAGGAAATCCATCGCCTGCAAATGCGCAAAACCGGGCGCGCGAATCTTGCACTTGTAGGGCTTGTTGGTGCCGTCGGCGACGAGGTAGACGCCGAACTCGCCCTTGGGCGCTTC
>JBGPOB010000322.1:0-4360 GCA_041487815.1 Xanthobacteraceae bacterium
ACGCTTCGAGCGCCTGGTTCTTGGCCGCGAGATTGACGCAATGGTCGAAATAGCCGGAGACCACGTCCGCGCTGCCGCCCATCACCGCCTTGAGCGCATCCGATCCCCCCTTGAATTCGACGACCTCGACGGTGACGCCGGCTTTGCCGAACTCGCCCAGCTCTTTGGCCAGCATCGTCGGCAGATAGCACAGACAACTGGCACCGCCGATCGCCAGCGTGACCTTCGACTGCGCGAACGCCAAGCCCGTGGTCAGCACAAGCGCCACGAACGCCGACGCGGCCCGCCGGAAAAATCTCGCCATTGCTTCCTCCCTGGGGGTCGTTCCTGAAAATCGCGGCGGCAGCATAGGCCAGCCGCCGGCGTGCGCAAAGGGGGACTACCCCTGCGACGTCGCGGCCACCGGCCGCCACACCAGCAAGCGCCGCTCCACGACGCTCACGAGCCCGTCGATCACGATCACGAATGCCGCCAGCACGAACATGCCGGCAAAAACGCCGGCGACGTCGAACACGCCCTCGGCCTGCTGGATGAGATAGCCAAGGCCCGCCGCCGAGCCGAGATATTCGCCGACGACCGCGCCGACGACGGCGAAGCCGACCGACGTGTGCAGCGAAGAGAACATCCAGGACAGCGCCGACGGCCAATAGACGTGGCGCGTCAATTGCCGCTCGTTCATGCCGAGCATGCGCGCGTTGGCCAATACCGTGGGGCTGACTTCCTTTATCCCCTGATAGACGTTGAAGAAGACGATGAAGAAGACCAGCGTAACGCCAAGCGCAACCTTCGACCAGATGCCGAGACCGAACCAGAGCGTGAAAATCGGCGCCAACACGACGCGCGGCAGCGCGTTGATCATCTTGACGTAGGGATCGAACACGGCGGCGATGCGCGGCTGGCGCGCGAACCAAAAGCCGATCAGCGCGCCGGACAGCGAGCCAATGACGAAGGCCAGCATCGATTCCGACAGCGTGACCCACAAGTGCCGCCAGACGGTGCCGCCGGCAAACAGCCTGACGATACGCTCGGCTACCTCCACCGGCGTTGAAAAGAAGAACGGCGGCAGCAGAAAGCCGCCACCGACCGGAACGGTGGTTGCGAATTGCCAGAGCGCGATGGCGACGACGGCGACCAGAGCCTGCAATGTCAGCAGCATCCAACGCGACATGCGAACCGCCTTTCGCTATCCCAGCTCATCCGCCTGTCTCGGTGTAGCTTTTCATCACTTCCAGTTTGAGCGTTGCCCAGATTTCACGATGCAGCTCGTGAAACTCCTTTTCAAGCTTGACCTCCGCGATATCGCGCGGACGCGCCAGGCCGACTTTCCAGTCGCCGATGATGCGCGCGCGCGGCCCGGCCGACATGATGACGACGCGATCGGACAACGCGATTGCCTCCTCGAGATCGTGGGTGACGAACATCACCGCCTTGCGGTCGGCGCTCCACAGGTCAAGCAGGAGATTGCCCATGATTTGCCGGGTCTGCGCATCGAGCGGTCCGAATGGCTCGTCCATGAGCAGAATTTTTGGATCGCGGATCAGCACCTGCGCGAGGCCGACGCGCTTGCGCTGGCCGCCGGAAAGCATGTGCGGGTAGCGGTTGGCAAATCCCGCAAGTCCGACCCGCGTCAGCCAGTCCTGCGCGCGCTGGCGCGCGGCGGGCCGCGGCATGCCAGCGGTTTCAAGTCCGATGGCGACGTTCTCGATTGCCGTCTTCCACGGAAACAACGCGTCGGATTGAAACAGATAACCGGCCTCCTGGTTGAGCGCCGCCAGCGGCCGGCCAAAGATGGCGACGCGGCCCGCCGCCGGTCCAATCAATCCGGCGGCGACGTTGAGCAGCGTCGACTTGCCGCAACCGGTCGGACCGACAATGGAAACGAATTCGCCGTCGGCGACCGCGAGCGAGGCGGCTTCGACAGCGGTATAGGCGCCGTTGGCGACGCCAAAGGTGATGGTCACGCCGGCGAGATCAACCGCCTGAGCTGCGGTGAGACTATTCCTTGTAGCGTCCACGCCCACGTTTGCCCGCCCACGCATTGAACCGCCACGCTAGCGCATGATCCGGAAAAGTTGCAGGCTTTTTCAACGAGATCATGCGCGGGAATGGTCAGGCTGACGCGGACTTGCAAGCCGGGGCCTCGGCAGCACATCGTCAGGCTTGCCCTAAACTTGGTCCTCCTGTCGGTCCGTGGTAATCCGCGAACAATGAATGGTCCTCCGGCGATCGAATTCGAGGATGTTTCCGTGCATTTCGACGGACAGCCCGCGCTCAACCGCGTGGCGTTCGCCGTGGCGGCACGCGAATTCCTGGCGGTCGTCGGCGCGTCCGGGTCCGGCAAGACGACGCTGCTCCGCCTCGTGAACCGGCTGTCGGAACCGACGGAAGGTCGCGTGCGGGTCGACGGTGAGGATGTCCGCACCCTCGATCCGATCGCACTGCGCCGGCGGATCGGCTACGTGTTTCAGGGCGTCGGGCTGTTTCCGCACATGAGCGTTGCGGAAAACATTGCCATCACCGCGCGCCTGATCGGATGGGATCGGGCAAGACGCCGGCAGCGCGCGGCCGCGCTCCTCGATCTTGTACGGCTCGAGCCGACCTACGCCGACCGCTTTCCACATCAGCTTTCGGGCGGCGAGCGCCAGCGCGTCGGCCTCGCGCGCGCGCTGGCCGCCGAGCCACGCATGATTTTGATGGACGAGCCGTTCTCGGCACTCGATTCAATCACCCGCGACGCGCTCGGGCGCGACTATCGGCGCCTGCACGACGAGCTCGCGCTGACCACGATGATGATCACCCACGACATGCTGGAGGCGCTGCTGCTGGCGGATCGCATCGTGGTCCTTCAGGACGGGCATCTCGTTGCCGATGCGCCGCCCGCGGCGCTGATGGCGCACGATCACGATTATGTCCGCGAACTGATGAACACGCCGCGCCGGCATGCCGAAAGGCTGCATGCCTTTCTGTCGGCTGCGGGGAGCCACTGAGGTGAGCGACCCGCGCTGGGCGGAGGCATTGGCGCGGCTGCCGGACTATTTTGGCAACCATGTCCGCGTCAGCACCACGGCGCTGGCGCTCGCGCTCATCGTCAGCCTGCCACTGGCATTCGTCTGCGTCCGCCGCCCGCGGCTGCGTGCCGCTGCGCTGGCGGCAACCAGCATCGTGCAGACAATTCCGGGGCTGGCGCTGCTCGCCCTGTTCTATCCGCTCCTGCTCGGCGCCGCCGAGTTATCCCGGCAGACCTTGGGCTACTCGTTTTCCGCACTCGGCTTCCTGCCGGCGGTGCTGGCGCTGGCGCTCTATGGCATCCTCCCCGTGCTGCGCAACACGATCACCGGACTGACCACGATCGACCCGGCGATCAAGGAAGCCGCGCTCGGCGTCGGCATGACGCGGCTGCAGTCGCTGTTCATGGTCGAATGGCCGCTCGCACTACCGGTCATCATGGCGGGCGTTCGCACCTCGGCGGTCTGGATCATCGGCACCGCAACTTTGTCGACGCCGATCGGTCAGACCAGCCTCGGCAACTACATTTTCACCGGCCTGCAAACGCAGAACTGGGTGTTCGTGCTGACCGGCTGCGCCGCCGCGGCCGTACTGGCGCTCGCCGTCGATCTCATGCTGGCACTCATGGAGAGCGGCACCGCCGCGCGGCGGCGCGCGCGGGTCGCGGCAGGCTTCGTCGGCCTCGCGGCGGTGGCTTCATTGGCCTGGCTGCCGGGCGCGGTGACGGGTCCGAAGACCTATATCGTCGGCGCCAAGACCTTCACCGAACAATACATTCTCGCGGCCTTGATCGAGCAGCGGCTTGTCGCCAACGGCCTCTCCGCCGTGCATCGCGACGGGCTCGGCTCCGCCGTCATCTTCAAGGCGCTCGCGGCCGGAGACATCGACATCTATGTCGACTATTCGGGCACGATCTGGGCCAACGAAATGGGCCGTGGCGACATCAAGCCGCGCGCGGAGCTGCTGGACGAAGTCGCGCAATGGCTGCAGACGCAGCACAACGTCACGCTGCTCGGCAGTCTCGGATTTGAGAATGCCTATGCGCTGGCGATGCTCGACCGGCGTGCCGACGCGCTCGCGGTCCACACGCTGAGCGATCTTTCGCGCCACGCTCCGCAGCTAACGATCGCCGGCGACTACGAATTCTTCGGGCGTCCGGAATGGCGCTCGATCGAAAGCACCTACCACCTCGCATTCCGCCAACAGCGGCAGATGCAGGCCGAGTTCATGTACCAGGCCGCGGCCGCGGGCGAGGTCGATTTGATCTCGGCCTACACCAGCGACGGCCGCGTCGCGCAGTTCGGGCTGCGCACGCTCGTCGACGACAAGGGCGCGATCCCGCCCTACGACGCGA
>JBGPOB010000323.1:0-4352 GCA_041487815.1 Xanthobacteraceae bacterium
AGCCGCCATTCGAGGCGTGCGCAAAGGCCGTGACGGCGCGCTCGATCTCGCCGGCATCGCGCACGCTGACCGGGCTTACCTCCACACCGACCGACGGCGCCACGGACTGGATGACGGCGAATTGGCCGATCCCGGCGGTTATGGCGGGATCGCGAAGGACCGCCGCCCGGGTCACGTTTGGCGCGATCTGTTTGAGCAGCTCCAGCCATTTCCCGCTCAAACTGTACTCGAATTGCATGAAGCCGGTAGCATTACTGCCCGGCCGCGACAGACTATTGATGAAGCCGGCGCCGACTGGATCGGGGACAATCACGAACACGATCGGCACGAAGCGCGTCGCCTGAAGCAACGGCCCCAAAATCGCGCTGCCACTGGCCAGGATGACGTCCGGCGCGATCGCGGCCAATTCCGCCGCGTATCTGCGGACGCGTTCCGCGTCACCTCCGCCCCAACGGGTGTCGATCCGCACGTTGCGGCCGTCGGTCCAGCCCAATTGCTGCAGCACTTGCAGGAACGCCGCGTTGCGGGCCTGTGCTTCCATGTCGTCCTCGGCCGTGCCCGTGAGCGTGCCGATGCGCCGCATACGCTCGGGCTGCTGCGCGCGCGCCACGAGCGGCCATGCGACCGCGACTGCGCTGAGTCCGGCGATAACCTCACGCCGCTGCCAACCCCGCGCTGTCCTTGCCCGCCCTCGGGTCTTGCCTTCGGCAAGCCCAAGGACAGGCTCCGGCGGGCAATCCAATGGCGATAACCGAGCCGCCTCAAGCACTGGATCGTCCGCCTGCGCGGACGATGACGGTGGGAGAAACGCGCGCCGCTTCATCCAGACCCCCGATGGCTACGGCCGATCCCAATAAAATTGAAAAAGAGTAACACATCGTGGCCAAAAGCTATGTGAGGTGAATCACGTCCCGGCGGCTCAATTTGTGCCGATATTATAATGGATTTTCGTTCGGCGCGGGAGTTTGGACGACGATCGGGGCGATGGCGTTTTATTCCAATCCGTCATCCTGAGAATTTGACTCGAAATGACTGCCGAGCAATGGCTGCACCCTCCTCCCGCGAGTACTCGCGAGCGGTGGGGAGGGTCGCGCGCGACTTGTCCGCCGTAGCCAGCAGGGCGTAGGCGGAAGCGAGCGGGGTGGGGGGCGCTTTCTTAAACCGCGCAAAAAATTCCCGGCACCCCCGACCCATCCCCACCGCATCGCGGGGGGAGGGGAGCCGCAATACCGAATTCCGAGCCAGGCTCCCAGGGTGACGGCTGACTACTCCCCTGCCAGAAAATCGAAGTCGCAGCCTTTGTCGGCCTGCGTCACGCGCTCGACATAGAGCCGCGCATAGCCGCGCTTCGGCTTCTCAGGCGCGCGCCACGTCGCACGGCGGCGGGCCAGTTCAGCCTCATCGACTAATAACTCGATCCGCCGCGCCGGGGCGTCGAGCTTGATGACGTCGCCGTCGCGCACCTGCGCCAGCGGGCCGCCGGCCGCCGCTTCCGGCGTGACATGCAGCACGACGGTGCCGAAGGCGGTGCCGCTCATGCGCGCGTCGGAAATGCGCACCATGTCGGTGACGCCTTTGGCGCCAAGTTTTTTCGGGATCGGCAGCGCGCCGGCTTCGGGCATGCCGGGCGCGCCGATCGGGCCGGCGTTGCGCAGCACCAGCACGTGGTTGGGCGTTACCGGCAAGTCAGGATCGTCGATGCGGTTGGCGAGATCTGCAAGCGAGTCGAACACCAGCGCCGGTCCTTGATGCGTGCAAAGTTTTTCGGTCGCCGAGGCGAGCTTGATGCAGGCGCCCTGCGGCGCCAGGTTGCCGGTGAGAACGGCGATAGCTTGGTTCGGATACACCGGCCGATCAAGCGGACGAATGACCTCGTCGTCGCTATAGGCCGGCCAGCGCGCGACGATGTCGCCGAGCGCCTCCCCGCCGACCGTGCGCGCCGACAGGTCGAGCACGCCGCGCAGCCGCCGCCACAGTGCCGGAATGCCGCCACCGGCGTGAAAATCCTCGATGAAGAACGCGCCCGCCGGCTTGAGATTGACCAGCACCAGCACATTGCGCCCGATGCGGTCGAGTTCGGCCAGATCGAATTTGAGCCCCGCCCGACCCGCAATGGCGGCGAGATGCACGATGGCGTTGGTGGAGCCGCTTGTCGCCTGCAACACCGCGGCGGCGTTACGCAGCGCAGCCGGCGTCAGAATCTCGCGCGGCGTTGGCGCGCCCGCGACCGCCATTGCGGCGGCGCGTTTTCCGGTCGCCTCCGCGATGCGGATGCGGTCGGAGGAAACCGCCGGCGCGGTAGCGGCGCCCGGCAGCGTGAAGCCCAGCGTCTCGGCGATGCAGGCCATGGTCGAGGCGGTGCCCATCACCATGCAGGTGCCCGACGTCGGCATCAGTTGATCGTGGGCGCGGTTGAGGCTCACCTCGTCGATCGAGCCGGAGCGATACGCCGCCCACAGCCGCCGGCAATCGGTGCAGGCGCCGAGCCGCGCGCCTTCGTGGCGGCCCGCCAGCATGGCGCCGACCGGCAGCACGATTGAGGGAACATTGGCGGAAACCGCGCCCATCAGTTCGGCCGGAATGGTCTTGTCGCAGCCGCCGATCATGACGACTGCGTCAAGCGGCAGGGCTTTCAGCATTTCCTCGACGTCCATCGCCATCAGATTGCGCAGCAGCATCGAGGTCGGATAGGTGAACGCCTCGTGCAGCGACACCGTTGGGAATACGAACGGCAGCGCGCCTGCCATGCGCACGCCGCGCGATACGGCTTCAGCGAGACGGCCGGCGGTGGCGTGGCACGGATTAAAATCGGAAGCCGTCGACAGGATGCCGACGACCGGCAGATCAAGCGCTTCGTCGGTGAAGCCGGCGCCCTTCAAGAATCCGCGCCGCAGGAACAGCGCGAAGGCCTCGTCGCCGTATTGCGCCAGCCGCGACCGCAGCCCCTTTTTCATTGTTTCTCTCCAGTGTCATTGCGAGGAGCGCGATAGCGCGACGAAGCAATCTCGGGCCGCAAGCAGTTGCCGCTCGCGATTGCTTCGTCGGCCTCTGGCCTCCTCGCAATGACACTCAAAAAAACGTTTTGCATTTCGCTGTTCGCGTCCCGGAATGACTGGGAAGCACATTGCGCGATCCGGCCGCGGCAGGCAACATGGCGGGCGGCAATGGCAACCGGGTCGAGATTTATGGCAACGTCCAACAAAGTCATCATCACCTGCGCGATCACCGGCGCGATCCACACGCCGTCGATGTCGCCGCACCTGCCGGTGACGCCCGACGAGATCGCGGACGCCGCCATCGGCGCGGCCGAGGCCGGCGCGGCAATCGTGCATTTGCACGCGCGCAATCCGCAGACTGGAAGGCCCGACCAGTCGCCGGAGGCGTTTGTGCGTTTCCTGCCGCGCATCAAGCAACGCTCGAACGTCGTGATCAATCTGACAAGCGGCGGCGCGCCGACCATGGCGGTGGCCGAGCGCGTCAGCCCCGCGCACAAGCTCAAGCCGGAGGTCGCGAGCCTCAACATGGGGTCGATGAACTTCGGGCTGTTTCCGATGCTCAACCGCTTCAAGGAGTTCAAGCATGATTGGGAGCGGCCCTATCTCGAAGGCACCAAGGACCTGATCTTCCGCAACACGTTTAAGGACATTGAATTCATTCTGGCGACGTGCGCCGATGGTGGCACGCGTTTCGAGTTCGAATGCTACGACACCGGGCACCTCTACAATCTCGCGCATTTTCTCGACCGCGGCCTGGTCAAGCCGCCGCTGTTCGTACAAACGGTGTTCGGCATTCTTGGCGGGATCGGAACCCATCCCGACGACGTGATGCACCAGCGCCGCACCGCCGACCGGCTGCTCGGGCGCGAGAACTATCGCTGGTCCGTGCTCGGCGCCGGGCGCAACCAGATGCCGATCGCGGCCATGGCCGCGGCCATGGGCGGCAACGTGCGCGTCGGACTTGAGGATTCGCTGTGGCTCGGCCGCGGCCAGCTGGCGCCGTCGAACGCCGCGCAGGTGACGAACGTGCGCAAGATCATCGAAGGGCTCGGGCTCGAAATCGCGACGCCCGACGACGCCCGGGAAATGCTCGCACTCAAGGGCGGCGACAAGGTGGGGTTCTGATAGCGCTACCGCGGCCGCGTGGGCGAGGAGAGTGGTCATTGCGAGGAGCCGGCCTGTCCGCCGTAGCCCGCAGGGCGTAGGCGGAAACGGCGACGAAGCAATCTCAATCCCGGCGCGCTGACGGAGATTGCTTCGCGGAGCCTGTGCCCGGACGGCGCTGTGCGGCGACCCGAGTGCTCGCAATGGCAGCGTCGACGATGGTCTTACGCCCTCACCCCAACGCTCTCGCCG
>JBGPOB010000324.1:0-4341 GCA_041487815.1 Xanthobacteraceae bacterium
CCAAATTCATCGGCGACGCGACGTGCGACCGGCAGTCGCCGCGACCGCGAGTTTCGTCAGCGTGAGTTAGGCCGGCGCGCCGCGCCAGGATTTTCGGAACGTCGTTCAACGGTTCGCGATCACGCGGCGAGTGCGCGATCGGCGATCGCGGTTGCCGGTTTGCGCGTGCGATCGAGATTGTGCGGATTTCGCCGATATGTCTGCGTTCGTCGTACCTTAGCTAATTTATACGTTTGGCGTATGGCCGTTTGGCGAAGCGGCGCCACTTCGCCGGATCATCCCATGGTGCGGCGCGCGGCAGTCGTGCGCGTTCGGATTTGAGAGAGCTACTTACCAAGCCTCGCGACGCGGTGCGCCAAACGCGACACCTTTCGGCTCGCGGCCTTCTTGTGCACCACGCCATGGCGCGCGCTGCGCATCAGCTCGGGCTCGGCCTGCTTCAATGCGGCCAGCGCCGCTTCCTTGTTGCCGGAAGTGATGGCGGCTTCGACTTCCCGTAATGCGGTTCGCATCTGCGAGCGCCGCGTCTTGTTGACAGCGGTGCGGCGAGCGATCTTACGCGTGGCCTTTCTGGCGGACTTTGTATTGGCCATAACGATCCTGTATCGAGAACGGCGCGGCGGCTCGGCCCGCCACGTGGAGCGGCGGTTATAGCGGTCCGGGGAGTGAGGTCAACCGCTGACGTTGAAGGCAGCGAGCGCGGCGGTATTGACCAGGTCGCTATCCTTTGCCGACAGGTTGACGATCTGCACCGATCGGTCGAGACCGACCAGCAGCGGTCCGATCACGTGGGCGCCGCCGAGTTCCTGCAGCATTTTGGTTGCGATCGCGGCTGAGTGAAATGCAGGCATGATCAGCACGTTGGCAGGCCCGGAAAGACGGCAGAACGGGTAGGCGGCCATCAAATCCGGGTTGAGCGCGACATCTGCGGCCATTTCACCGTCGTATTCAAAATCGACCCGGCGCTGATCGAGAATGCGGACTGCTTCCTTCACCCGCGCCGAGCGCTCACCTGGCGGATGGCCAAAGGTCGAGAACGCCAGCAGCGCCAGCCGCGGGTCATAGCCGAACTTGCGGGCAACGCCCGCCGCCTCGACGGCGATTTCCGCAATGTCGGAAGCGTCCGGCATTTCGGTAACGGCGGTATCGGCGACAATGACGGTCCGCCCGCGCGCCAGGACCAACGAGACGCCCATGATGCGATGACCGGGCTTTGGGTCGATGCAGCGCCGAACGTCTTCCAGGACGACCGAAAAATTGCGGGTGACGCCCGCCACCATGGCGTCGGCGTCGCCGAGCGCGACCATGCACGCGGCGAAATGGTTGCGGTCCTGGTTCACCAGCCGCTGGCAATCGCGCTGCAGGAAACCCCGGCGCTGCAGCCGCTCATAGAGATAGGCCGCGTAGGCGGCATTGCGGCGCGACAGCCGCGCGTTGACGATTTCGATGCCGTCGCCGATCTCGATGCCGGCTTCGCGTGCGGTGGCCTGCACGCGGTCCTCCCGCCCAACCAGGAGCGCGCTGCCGAGACCTTGGTGCACGAATGAAGCCGCGGCCCGGATAACCTGCTCTTCCTCGCCCTCCGCGAACACCACGCGCTTGGGCGCGCGCCGCAGCCGCTCGAATACCTGCGACAGTATGCCGGCGATCGGGTCGCGCCGCGAACGCAGTTGCTGGCGATAGACGTTCATGTCGGCGATAGGCTTGCGCGCGACGCCGGTATCCATCGCCGCCTGCGCCACGGCGGCGGGCACCGCCGAAATCAGCCGTGGGTCGAACGGCACCGGAATGATGTAGTCCCGGCCGTACTTGGGCCGCGTGCCATAGGCCGCCGCCACATCGTCGGGCACGTCTTCGCGGGCCAGTTGCGCGAGCGCACGCGCCGCCGCGATCTTCATTTCCATGTTGATGGTGGTCGCGCGCACGTCGAGCGCGCCGCGAAAGATATAGGGAAAGCCGAGGACGTTGTTGATCTGGTTCGGGTAGTCCGACCGACCGGTCGCCATGATGGCGTCCTCGCGCACCGCGGCGACTTCCTCGACAGTGATTTCGGGATCGGGATTGGCCATCGCGAAGATGATCGGCTTGGCCGCCATGCCTTTGACCATCTCGGGCGTGACCGCGCCCTTGGCCGAAAGCCCGAAAAGAACATCGGCGCCGACCAGCGCCTCGGCCAGCGTGCGCGCCGCGGTCTTCACTGCAAAGCCGGACTTCCACTGGTTCATGCCGTCCTTGCGGCCCTCATAGATGACGCCTTTGGTGTCGCAGAGGATCAGGTTTCCCGGCCGGAACCCGATCGCGCGCAACAGTTCGAGACAAGCGATGCCGGCCGACCCGGCACCGTTGCACACGAGCTTCGTGGTGGCGACGTCGCGTCCGGTCAGATCGAGCGCATTGAGCAAGCCGGCAGCCGCGATGATGGCGGTGCCGTGCTGGTCGTCATGGAATACCGGGATGTCGACCAGTTCGCGCAGCCGCTGCTCGATGATGAAGCACTCGGGCGCCTTGATGTCTTCCAGGTTGATACCGCCCCAGCCCTTGCTGAGAAACTTGACGCAGTTAATGAACTCGTCGGGGTCCTCGGTGTTGACTTCAAGATCGATTGAATCGATGTCGGCAAAGCGCTTGAACAGCACCGCCTTGCCTTCCATCACCGGCTTGGCCGCTAGCGCGCCGAGGTTACCGAGGCCGAGGATGGCGGTGCCGTTGGTGATGACCGCGACGAAGTTTCCTTTGGTCGTGTAGTCGTAGGCCTTGCTTTCATCGTTGGCGATGGCGAGCACGGGGACGGCGACGCCGGGGGAATACGCCAGCGACAAGTCTCGCTGCGTGGCCATCGGCTTGGTCGCGACGACTTCAAGCTTGCCGGGCCGGCCCTGACTGTGAAATTGCAGCGCTTCCTGATCGGTGAATGTCGGGCGGCCGGTGCGACCGCCTTTTTTTTCGGGCATTTCAACTCCTTAACGCGCGGGATTGCATTGTGTCAGGATCGCGAAGCAAGTGGAAGCGGCGCATTTGCCCGCCGGCAAACCGCCCGGTTGCGCGCTCACGCATCGTCGGTTAAGCCCAAGACCCCGTTCAGCGCGATTTCAGGCTGAGTGGATACCGGCTCGCCTCGCTGCGCTCCGGCGCAGCGGGTCAGCCGCCCGGAAAACGCGCCAACTTCAAAGTCTAGAGCGCATACTCGTGTCTGGGTTCCGAAGTTCGTCAGTTCCTGCGGCCTGCACCTGGGCGAACTTCGGAACCGCAAGGACACGAGCAAGCATTTGGGTATCGTGTGGTCTGAGATTCGAAGTTCCTATAGTAACTTGCCGCAAATGGGGTAGGAACTTCGAATCGACCACACGGGCGCAAAACCGGTGACCACTTTTGCTGGATGCGCGCTAGCCACCATCGGTTGACTGCGGCAGCGTATGATCCGATTTCTACTGCGATTCATCGGCCTTTGGATTCTGGCCGCCGGATTTATTTTCCTCGTCTACGACGGCACCAAGTCGATTGCGTCGAACGCGGTGCTGCTGACACGCGTCAAGGATATCTGGGGCAATGTGCACCAGACGAGCCTGCTCGCCGTGCAGCCAACGCTTGAAGGCTACGCGCACTTCCTGTGGGATCCGGTGATGACGACCTTTCTCGATCAGCCAGTGGCGCTGGTATTCGTAATTGTCGGCGTGATCTTGATGGTGCTGGGCCGCAAGCGAAAGCCGCTCATCGGCTACGGTCGCGGTTGATCGGATCGGGACCGACGCCGGCTCCCGATCCGAAAGCGTGGGTTTCAGCGCTGTTACTTCACCGCCGCGGCACCCGCGCTGGCGACGACGCCGTCCTGTTGCGGGGTACCCCCGCTTGCGCCAATCGCTCCGATAATCTTGCCGTCGATGATGATCGGGACGTCGCCTTCGGAAGCAATCGCGCCCGCGAGGCTCATGACCGTGACGCCGACGCCGCCGGCGGCGACACGATCTTCGAATGCCTTGCTCGGACGGCGGTATATCGCGGCCGACATGGCCTTGTGCTGGGCGACGAGCGGTGAGGCGTGTTGGGTATCGTCAAGCTTGCGAAACAGGACGAGTTCGCCGGTCGGGCCGACCACCGCGATCGCCATGGCCCAGCCGTTCTTCCTGGCTTCGGCCTCCGCCGCATCCATTGCCTTCGTCGCCTGGGCAAGGTTGATTTCCGGGCCATACTTCGGCGGGGCGGCCTGCTGCGCGGCGACCGGCGACACGGCGAGCAAGGCAATTGCAACGCCAACGACAAGATTTGGTAGCGAGTTCATGTTTCCTCCCATGCGCGGCCCGCGTTGCGCGGGCTCTTGCTAACGCTGCTAGAATAAGAGGTAAC
>JBGPOB010000325.1:0-4335 GCA_041487815.1 Xanthobacteraceae bacterium
GACTGCTCCACCGCCGCGCCGATGAAGGAGGAGAACAGCGGATGCGGCTCGAACGGCCGCGACTTGAGTTCGGGGTGGAACTGCACGCCGATGAACCACGGATGGTCCTCGTATTCGACGATCTCCGGCAGCACGCCGTCGGGCGACATGCCGGAAAAACGCAATCCGCGCTGCTCCAGTCGATCCTTGTAGTTGGTGTTGACTTCGTAGCGATGACGGTGGCGTTCCGAAATCTCGCTCGTTCCATAAATGTCGGCGACGTGGCTGCCGCGCTTGAGGTGCGCGGGATAGGCGCCGAGCCGCATGGTGCCGCCGAGGTCGCCGTCGGTGCCGCGCCGCTGTAGCTCATTGCCTTTGGTCCATTCGGTCATCAGCCCGACGACCGGTTCCCGCGTCGGCCCGAACTCGGTCGAGTTCGCCTCCGCGATGCCGCACAGGTTGCGCGCTGCTTCGATCACCGCCATCTGCATGCCGAAACAAATTCCAAAGTACGGTACGCGGCGCTCGCGCGCGAATTGCGCGGCCTTGATCTTGCCTTCGGCGCCGCGCTGGCCGAAGCCGCCCGGCACCAGGATGCCGTGAACGTGTTCGAGGAACGGCGTCGGATCCTCGCGCTCGAACACTTCGCTTTCCATCCACTCCAGATTGACGCGCACCTTGTTGGCGATGCCGCCGTGCGAGAGCGCCTCGATCAGCGATTTGTAGGCGTCCTTCAGTCCCGTGTACTTGCCGACCACGGCAATGGTGACATCGCCTTCGGGATTGCGGATGCGTTCGTTGATCGTGTGCCAGCGTTCGAGGTCGGGCGCGCGGCCTGGCGGCAGCGCGAAGGCGGCGAGCACTTCGTCATCAAGCCCGGCGGCGTGATAGGCCTCGGGAACCGCGTAGATGTTGTCGACGTCGCGCGCTTCGATCACCGCGCTTTCGCGCACGTTGCAAAACAGGCCGAGCTTGCGGCGCTCCTCGGCCGGTATCGGCCGGTCGGTGCGGCACAGAAGAATATCCGGCTGGATGCCGATCGAACGCAACTCCTTCACCGAGTGCTGCGTTGGCTTGGTCTTGAGCTCGCCGGCGGACGGAATGAACGGCAGCAGCGTGAGATGGATGAAAATGGCGTGGTGACGCGGCAGTTCGTTGCCAAATTGACGGATCGCCTCGAAAAACGGCAATCCCTCGATATCGCCGACGGTGCCGCCGATTTCGCACAGCACGAAGTCGAACCCCTCGTTGCCCGCGCGGATAAAATCCTTGATGGCGTTGGTGACGTGCGGCACCACTTGAATCGTGGCGCCGAGATAGTCGCCGCGCCGCTCCTTGCTGAGAATTTCCTGATAGATGCGGCCGGTCGTGATGTTGTCCTGGCGGGTCGCGGGACGGCCGGTGAAGCGCTCGTAGTGGCCGAGATCGAGATCGGTTTCGGCGCCGTCGTCGGTGACGAAGACCTCGCCGTGCTGGTAGGGCGACATCGTCCCGGGGTCGACATTGAGATAGGGGTCGAGCTTGCGCAGCCGAACGGCGTAGCCGCGCGCCTGCAACAGCGCGCCCAGCGCGGCCGATGCAAGCCCCTTTCCAAGCGAGGAAACCACGCCGCCGGTGATGAACACGTAGCGCGCCATGGGGCTCAGGTGTTACCGCGCCGGGATCGATTCGACGAGTGTCTTGTGGGCACCGAAAGGCAGATTCGCGATATCCCACGCACGCGACGCGTGTGAGCGTGCTCCGCCGGCGGCACCTCGGTACCGATCCAGCGAACCCGGCAAGCCTCGACGCGGATGCCGGAGCGCATCGGCGCGCCGCAGCGACGATCGAAGCCTCGCGGCGCGAAAGCGCTCGGCGCTGTTGGGCTCAGCGCGATTGGGGCACCTGTGGCCCTGACGGCTGCTCGCCACCGCCGCCGCGCAAGGTATCCAGCAGGCCGCTTCCTGACGGTGCCAACGGTGCCGTCGGTGCCGTCGGTGCCGTCGGTGTGCCGGGAGCCTGCTGAGACGCCGGCGTCGACCCCTGCAGGATCGATTTTGGCTTGCGCTCCATTCCCGCCAGCAGCGACAAAACCAGGCTGGTCGCGAAAAACGCCAGCGCCAGAAATGCGGTGGCGCGAGTCAACACGTTGGCGGTCCCGCGGCTCGACAGAAATCCACCGGTCGAACCGATCCCGAGGCCGCCGCCCTCGGAGCGTTGCAGCAGCACGAACCCGATCATCGTGACGATGACCATCAGATGAATTACGATCAGAACGCTCTGCATCGGGCTTCCAGGCACCCAAACAAAGTGCGACCGAGGGCGCGCGAGCGCAGCCACAGGGGCGACATATAGGAAGTCGCGGCGGTGTCTACACGATCCCCATGCGGAATGCCACCGAGGGTGTGATCCGGAAAAGTTGCAGACGTTTCGGAAAAAATCACACCCCAAATCAATGTGTTAGCGGGGCGAGCCGATTTGATCCGGGTTGGTCAGACTGGCGGCCGCGCCGTCCAAACGGCTGCGGATTCAGCGGTAAACGCCAGCTATCGCCAGGAATTCAGACGCACTGAGGCTCGCGCCCCCGACCAGGGTGCCGTCGACATGCAAGACCGCGAGCAATTCAGCGGCGTTAGACGGTTTGACCGACCCGCCGTAGAGGATGCGGACACCGTCGGCCAATGCTGCGTCGTGACGGGCCAATCGCGCGCGGATTTCGGCATGCACGGCGGCGATATCGGCGGTCGTTGATGTCAGCCCGGTACCGATCGCCCAGACCGGTTCGTAAGCCACCACCAGGTTCGCGGCAGTTGCCCGATCCGGAATCGACCCCGATAGTTGCCGGGCAACGACGTCGATGGTGTGGCCCGCCAGCCGTTCCTCCCTGGTCTCGCCGACGCAGACGATGGCCATAAGGCCAGCGCGCCAGGCGGCCTGCGCCTTCGCCCGCACTTCGGCGTCGGTCTCGCGGTGATACTGGCGCCGCTCGGAGTGGCCGACGATAACGGCGACCGCGCCGGCGTCTCGCTCCATCTCGGCCGAAATGTCGCCGGTAAATGCCCCGGCTGGCTGCGCATGACAATCCTGCGCACCGATCGCTACCGCCGACCCGCGCGCACGCGCGGCGAAAGCCGCCAGCAGCGTCGCTGGCGGGCAGATCATGAGATCGGCGTTCGCGGCAGCCGGTTTGGCTCCGGCAATGACGGCATCGAGCGCGGCGATCGACGCCGCGAGCCCGTTCATCTTCCAGTTTCCCGCCACCAGCGGCCGCCGCTTTGTCGCCATTGTGTTCCCATCCGAGAGTTACCTTCAAACGCGGTAGCAAACGCGCGCGTGGACGGAAAGGGACCCCGCGAAAGCGGCTTACTGACCGACACCGCGGCGGCGGGCGACCACGGGACTGCCAAACGCCGAGTTGCAGCCACCCATCACGGTCCCTATGATGCGCGCCTCGCGGACCGGGTGTGGAGCCGAATCCGCTTATATCCCAAATGGTTGGACCCCATGCTTCGCGGATTGCGCAAGGCTTCGTCGAACTGGCTCGGAAAAGTGGTGATGATAGCCGTCGTCGGCTTCCTGGTTATCAGTTTTGCCATCTGGGGCATCGGCGACATATTTCGCGGCACGACCCGCGCCGCGGTTGCAACCATCGGCGGCGTGGAAATAACGTCGGAACAGTTCCGCCAGATTTACAATGAACGGCTGCAGCAGCTCTCGCGGCAGCTCGGGCGTCCGGTCACGCCGGAGCAGGCGCGCGCGATCGGATATGACCAGCAGTTGCTTGGGCAGTTGATCGCGGAAGCAGCGCTAGATCAGCGCGCCCGCGCGCTCGGTCTCGGCGTGTCAAATGAAGAAGTCGTGCGCCGGATTAAGGACGATCCGGCGTTTCGCGGGCTCACCGGCGAATTCGATCAGGGGCGGTTCGAGCAAATGATCCGACAGGGCGGCTTCACCGAACAGCGTTATGTCGCCGAGCAGCGCCGCATCGCGCTGCGCCGCCAGATCGCAGGCGCGGTGACTGCGGGAGCGACGGTTCCGGCGGCAGCGACCGAGGCGGTCAACCGATATCAAAACGAGGAACGCGCCGCCGATTATGTCACGTTTACCAGCGCGGCCGCCGGCGAGATCGGCAGTGCCAGCGCGGACGTGCTGCAAAAGTACTTTGAGGATCGAAAGGTCACCTTCCGCGCGCCGGAGGTTCGCAAGGTGCTGCTGCTGGACCTCAACACGGAAGCGACCGCCCGCACGATCGAAGTCGCGGCGGCTGACGTCAAGCGCGCCTACGAGGATCGCCAGGCGCGCTATGCCACGCCGGAGCGGCGCGATGTGCAGCAAATCGTGTTTCCGAACGAGGAAGAGGCTCGCAAAGCCGTCGAA
>JBGPOB010000326.1:0-4335 GCA_041487815.1 Xanthobacteraceae bacterium
ATGCAGGCGTGACCGCGATTGAGGCGCTGAAAGGACGTGATTCGCCGGCCTTGTTCACACCGCGCGAGCGCGTTGTGTTTCATCCGGGATTTTCCCTCAAGCGGGTGTTCGCAATGGTGCGGCGATATTGGTACTTGCTGCGTTCGTCGTGGCCGCGCGTGCTCGATCTGATCTATTGGCCGACGGTGCAAATGTGCATGTGGGGGCTGTTGCAGCTCTACATCGGCCAGTATGGCGGTTTCGTCGCGCGGGCTGGACAAACCTTTATTGGCGCGGTCATGTTGTGGGACGTATTGTTTCGCGGACAGCTTGGATTTTCAATTTCATTTCTCGAGGAAATGTATTCGCGCAACCTGTCGAACTTGCTGATTTCGCCGTTGCGGCCGGTCGAGTTTCTGGCCTCATTGATGATCATGAGCATCGTGCGCCTCGCCATCGGGATGGTGCCGGTGTCGTTGTTGGCGATCGCATTTTTTGGCTTCAATCTCTGGGGGCTCGGCCTGGCGCTCGCGGCGTTCTTCGCGAACCTGATGCTAACGGCCTGGGCCGTTGGAATTTTCGTGGCGGGACTGCTGCTGCGCAATGGGCTTGGCGCCGAGAACTTGGCGTGGTCGATCATGTTTCTGTTTCTGCCGCTCACCTGTGTCTATTATCCAGTTTCCATCTTGCCCGAATGGCTGCAGTACGTCGCCTGGACGCTTCCGCCTACATACGTGTTCGAGGGCATGCGCGCGCTGTTGATCGACCAAATATTCCGCGCCGACCTGATGATGCAAGCACTGGCAATCAATATTGCCGTGAATGTGCTGGCGGTATTCTCATTCTTTGGATTTCTGGCAAGTTCGCGCCGAGTCGGTTCGCTGCTTGCCGGCGGCGAATAGGCTCCCACAGGTCTTTTTTTACGCATTTGCCGTTGTCCGTAATCGTTGCGTAACTATGTCTGAGCAATCGCCCGCGGCGCCTGTTGCTTCGTAAAGCGGCCGGTCAGTGCTCACGGCCTATGTTGACTGCGTGAAGGATTGACGACACAATGTTGCAGCGCAGCAATGAGGGCGCTGGGGAACAAACCGATGGCAATTGGTGAATTTGGCGGAGCGCCGTCGGCGCCCGCAGACGGCGGGTTCGTCCTTTCCGCGCCGATGTATTGGCTCTATGAGCTGAGCCATGCGACGCTGAACCCCGCGCGCGCAATGGCCGATGCCACGCGCCTGTTTTTCAAGAATCCGGTCAATCCGCTCTCGCATACGACGTTCGGAAAGTCGCTTGCGGCAGGGGCGGAGTTGTTTGAACGCTCGACCCGGCGCTATGGCAAACCCGAATGGGGCATCATGTCCACGCTCGTCGGCGGCGAACGCGTGCCGGTGCACTTTGCGGAAGTATGGCAGCGCCCGTTTTGCAGGCTGTTGCATTTCGTGCGGCAGCTCGACCGCGTGCCGCAGCGACCGCAGCCCAAGCTGCTGATCGTGGCGCCGATGTCCGGCCACTACGCGACGCTACTGCGCGGGACCATCGAGGCGTTCCTGCCGAATCATGACGTCTACATCACCGACTGGGCGGACGCGCGCACCATTCCGATGGCAAGCGGGCGCTTCGATCTCGACGACTACATCGACTACGTCATTTCGATCCTGCATTTCCTCGGGGGCGATACCCATGTGATCGCGGTCTGCCAACCTTCGGTGCCGGTCATGGCGGCCGTGGCCCTGATGGAAGCCGCCGACGATCCTTTCGTCCCGATTTCCATGGTGTTGATGGGCGGGCCGATTGATACGCGCGTCAATCCGACCGTCGTCAATACGCTTGCCGAGCGGCGCGGGGTCGATTGGTTCCGACGCAATGTCATCACCAAGGTGCCGTTTCCGCATGCTGGCATCATGCGCGACGTCTATCCGGGATTTCTGCAGCTCAACGGCTTTGTGAGCATGAATCTCGATCGGCATATCACGGCGCACCGGAACCTATTCACCCATCTTGTCTCGGGCGACGGCGATTCCGCGCAGAAACATCGCGAATTTTACGACGAATATCTCGCGGTCATGGACCTCGCCGCCGAATTCTATTTGCAGACCGTGGACACGGTGTTTGTTCGGCATGCATTGCCGAACGGCGCGATGACCCATCGCGGAAACAAGATTGATCCCGCCAAGATCCGCCGCGTCGCGCTCCTGACGATCGAAGGCGAGCACGACGACATTTCGGGCGTCGGGCAGACCGAGGCCGCACACCGGCTGTGCGTGAATATTCCCGCCGATCGCAAGGCGCACTGGCTTCAGCCTAGTGTTGGTCACTACGGCGTTTTCAACGGTTCGAGATTCCGTGCCGAAATCGCGCCGCGGATCGCGGACTTTGTCATGACGCATCATTCGGCAACGACGCGCAAGTCGCGCGCCGCTGCGAACGCCGGCGCATCGTCGGTTGGACGCGCCGGTAATCTCGTCGAGCTCAAGCGCGGCGTGCGCGCGCGCCAAGATTAGCCCTCCAGTCAATTCATTCGAATGTGCGTTGCGTTGGCGTGAACTCATGAGCGCCACGATTGGCGCATCAAAAGATTCTTGTTGAATGTGTCACACTTCCGCCGAGCATTTGTGATTAAGTGAATGCATGCTGCGTGCCCTATTTTCGCGTCGCCCTCCGGCGGCACAGCAATTCGAGATTATGCTCGACGAATCGAAGTTCGTCGTGCGCGTCAAGCGCCATCGGCAAGCGCGCCGGTATACGCTGCGCGTTCACGCTGCGACGCGCGAGGTGATGCTGACGATGCCGCAACGCGGCAGCCTGAAGGAGGCCAAGGCATTTGCCGAGAAGAACGGCGCCTGGATTGCTGTGCGGCTCAACCGGTTACCGGACACTGCGCCGTTTTCGGATGGATTCGCGGTTCCGTTACGGGATGTGGCGCACCGTATCGTCCACCGCCGCGGCGTGCGCGGCACGGTGTGGGTTGAGCTCGATCGCGATGAATATCTCTTGTGTGTCGCCGGCGACCTGCCTCATATCGCGCGTCGGGTTGCGGATTTTCTCAGGCGGGAAGCCAAGCGCGAGCTTGAACGCGCAGTCAAGGCCTATGCCAAGGAGCTCGGCGTATCGATCAAGCGCGTTTCCGTTCGCGACCAGTCGAGCCGATGGGGATCGTGTTCCTCGACCGGCGTCTTGTCGTTCTCCTGGCGTTTGATCTTGGCACCAACCTATGTCCTTGACTATCTGGCGGCGCATGAAGTGGTGCACCTGATCGAAATGAATCATTCTCGGAAGTTTTGGCGGCTTTTGCGCGACCTTTGCCCGGACATGGAGCGCGCCAAGACTTGGCTCGACGTGCACGGCACGGATCTGCATCGGTACGGCTCGCGAGGTGGTGTGACCGGCCTGATCGAAGCGCCATAAACGTTCCGATCCCGCTCCGCCCCTGCTATGCATCGCCGGATGTTTCGTCCGGACACCCTTGCGCACACCGCGCTGCTTGCCTTCTTGATCAGCTTTGGGCCGCTGTCGGTTGACCTCTATCTGCCGTCGATGCCGGAAATTGGCCGGGCGTTGGCGGCGACGCCGGGCGCGGTGCAACTCACAATTTCGCTCTATCTCGTCGGCTTCGCCATCGGCCAGATCGTGTATGGCCCGGTTTCCGACCGTGTCGGCCGCAGGCCGATCCTCATTGTCGCTTTCCTGCTGTACTGCGCGGCGACGGTGGTTTGCGCTGTAGCTCCGACGATTGAGGTATTGATCGCCGCGCGCATGGCGCAAGCGCTTGGCGTATCCGGCTCGCTGGTCGTGGTTCGCGCGGTCGTGCGCGACCTTTATGAAGGCGCCCGCGCCGGGCAGCAATTGTCGATGATGGGCATGATGATGGGCTTCATGCCGATCATCGCCCCGCTCGTTGGCGGGGTATTGCTGACGTGGTTCGGGTGGAGGGCGGGGTTTTTATTCCAATTTGCCGTTGGCGCGCTGGCGGCATTTCTGGTTTGGCGGTTCATTCCGGAGACATATTCTCCAAAAAAGGTCGCGATCAGAGCCGTACTCGCCAACTATCGTTTGATCGCCGCCAGTCCGATATTCCTTGCCAATCTCGCGATCGGTTCGCTGGCATATTCGGGCCTGTTTGCCTGGATCGCTGGCTCCTCATTCGTGATGCAGGGCATCGCCGGGCTGTCACCGATGCAGTACGCGGTCAGCTATGCGGTCTCCTGCGTCGGGTTCATGGTCGGCGGGGCGATCGCAACGCGGCTGGTGCTGCGCCTCGGGCTCGATCGCACCGCGGGCATTGGGGCGGCTTCGCTCGCGCTCGCCGGGTTGGGCATGACCGCAGGCACAGCGGCCGGCGCCATGCTTCCGATTACGCTCACG
>JBGPOB010000327.1:0-4289 GCA_041487815.1 Xanthobacteraceae bacterium
CAGCTATATCGGCGTGACGCACCGCACGCGATCGGTCGACGAATTGCGCGAAGAAACCCGCGTGATGTGGCGCGACCTCGCGAACGCGATCAACGCGCGCAAGCTGCACTTGCCGATCGACAAAACGTATCCGCTCGATCAGGCGGTCGCAGCGCATGCCCACATGAAGGCCAACCTGCATTTCGGCAAGATCATCCTTGTGCCGTATTGACCAAATTCGGCTTGTTCTTGGACTTTAGCGTCGCATTCAATCACTGACCCCGACTTACCTGACACATGGCGGCATTGTTCAGCGAAACCATTGGCGACGGCGAGCCCACGCTGGTGCTGCTGCATGGCGCCGGCGCCAATGGCGCGGTGTTCCGGCCGCTGGTGCACGCGTTGGCGGACTGGCCCGGCCGCATCATTATACCGGATCTGAGGGGTCACGGCCGCTCGCCGCACGCGCGCCACTATGGCATGGCGCACCACGCCGCCGACGTCGCCGATCTGATGGCGCCGCGCGCGCATGTCCACCTCGTTGGCCATTCAATGGGTGGCGCGGTCGCGCTCGTGCTTGCGAATGGACTTTACGGCGTCAAGGTGAGCCGCGTCACCGCCTTTGGCCTCAAGATCAAATGGACAGATGAAGAATTGGAAAAGGTTGAGGCTTTTGCGATTTCACCAGTTCGCTGGTTCGCGACGCGCGACGCGGCAGCCGAACGATTTATGCGCGTTTCAGGACTTGTCGACGGTGTTGCTCTCGACGATCCGGTGGTCGATGCCGGCATCCGGCAGGAAGGTGGCCGCTGGCGGCTCGCCGCCGATAACGCCACCGTGCGCGCTGCCAGCACAGCGGTCCCCGACATGGTGGCCGTCGCACACGTACCAATCCGATTATTTTGCGGTGCCAAGGATCCGATGGTGACACTCGCGGAGCTGCGAGAGCTCGACCGCGACGCGTTCGCGCTCGAAGACTGCGGCCACAACGCTCATGTGGAAGCTCCGGAGCAGGTTGCGGCGGTGATCCGCGCGTGGCATTTGGCCTGATCCTTCGCCGCACCGGCAAAGCGCGGCATGCGGGGAGCCGCTGCTACTCCATCATTTCCTGCGGCGGACCGATGCCCCACAAGTTGGCGGTCGTCGGATCGAGCGGCCAGACCTTGGGCCGTTGCGGCCGGTCACGATGCCACGGGCGCGGCTCGAAGTAGCCGAGCGCTTCGTCCTTCATCTGATCGAGCTCGGCGAACAGTTCAACAATGTGGCCATCGGGATTCTTGTGGTAGGCAAACAGATTGTGGCCGGGCCCGTGACGGCCGGGCCCCCAGATCAGTGTGTATTTGTTCTGGCTGAGAAAATCGCAGGCGGTTTGCAAGTGGCTCCAGTCCCGCAGCTCAAACGCGATGTGGTTCATTTTGATCTGCTTGGAATCAAGCAGATTGATCGTGTGGTGATCCGGCCCGCAGCGCAGGAACGAAAAGAAATCGGCAAACCAGTCTGAAACACGAAAGCCCAGGACATCACAGTAAAAGCTCGTGATCTTCTTCACGTCGATGCAATTGAATGCGACGTGACCGAGCTTGAACGGCGCGATGCCTTTCTGTGCGCCGCTTGCCTTGGCGGGCGCGCGCTCGCGGAAAACTTCCAGCGTGGTGCCCTTGGGATCCTCGAAGCTCACGATCTCCGGAACCGACGGCTCCGGATCCTTCTTGCGCTGCGCCTTGATTCCATGCCTGGCGATCTGCTTTTCAAAATCGCCAAGGTCGTCGCCAGGCGCAATCTGGAACCCCAGGCGAACGCATTTCGGCGCCGGACCTTTGCGCAGGACGACGGCGTGGTCGAGGACGCTCGCGAGATAGACTGCATCCTTATCCCTGTCGACGAGCGAAAGGCCTATGACATTGACGTAGTAGTCGGTCAGCCGCTCGACATCCGGCGTCTCGAAGCTGGCGTGCGCTATTCGTCGAATGGGGATCATGGGACTCTCCGTGTCACTATCGTTTCGCGTCTTTGGAACCTGGCCAGTTGGCCAATAGCTCAACCATGACCGCCGCATCCTGGTCACCGTATCCGGCTTCGATGCCGCGGCGATGTATTTCGACGGCACGATCGAATAGGGGGGATGCACCGCCGACTTCCTCGACGAATGCGTCGATCTTCGGGAAGTAGCTCGACAGTCCGCGCGCCGATCCCTGCACCGGCAAGTAGCGCGCTTGCGCCATCCACGGCCCGCGAATGGAAAATTGCGTCGAGCCCCCGCTGCCCGCGGCGATCGCCGCGACCATCGTATCGATGTCGACGCCGGCCTTGCGTCCGAGCGCCATGGCTTCGGCGGTGGCGGCAATATGAATGGCAACCAGCAGATTATTGATCAGCTTGACGCGGCTCGCCGACCCGAACGGGCCAAAGTAAACGCAGGAATCCACGAAGCCCTTGATCACCGGCTCCACGGCTTTTGCCGCCTGGGCGTCACCGCCGAGAAACACCACGGCCTTGCGCTCGTCCACCATTCCGGGCGTGCCGCTGACTTCGCCGTCCAGAAAGACAGCGCCCTTCGCCGCCAACGGGGCGACGTGGCTCTCCTTGTCCAGTACGGGATGCGATCCCAGTTCCACGATGATCTGTCCGGGACGTGCAGTATTGATGAGACCCCGCGGCCCCTGCACAACATCGGCCACGGACTCCACCGTACTGACGCAAGACAACACGACGTCGGCACGGCGGCCAACGTCCTGCGCCGAGGCGGCGGCTTTACCGCCAAGGCTTTCGAATTCGGCCATCGAGCTGCGCCGAAATCCAACGACCTCGTAGCCGCTGCTCAGGAGGTTTCGCGCAATCGGCAGACCGATCCTTCCAAGCCCGATGACGCCGACGGTTTTCATGGATTGCGATCCAGTGTCTTGAGGTGTCTCGGCCGCACCGGCAAAGTCATGCGACCGAAACCGTCTGATCAGAGAAATTCACGGTGATGCCGAGGGAGCCTTCCATCAGCGTCCACTCGCACACCTCAAAAGTGCGTAAGCCCGCGACGAAGAACGGGTCGGCTTCCCCCAGCCGGCGCGCTTCATCGAAACTCTGCGCGCGCACGATCGTCAGCCCATTGCCGCGCGCACTGCCGTCGGGTTCGGCAAATGGCCCGGATGCGAAGAGCACGCCGCGCTTTTCAAGTGCGATCATGTACTGAAGATGCGCCGGCAGGTGCGGCGCCAACTGGTCTGGGCTGCAATGCGCTTTTGTCAGAATGACAAACAGCTTCTTGCGCAGCATGCGACCGGTCAGTTCTTCGACACTTTTCGCAGGCGCGGTCATGTCCAATTCCCGGGTTGGTCGTGTCTCAATGCCCAGCGCGGCACGCAGCAAGTGTCGCGGCAGTCTCGCTCAGCGTCAACTCTGTGACTCACCCGCGCTTTTTCAGCTCCAGCTTGTTGATCTTGCCAACGCCTGAGCGCGGCAGCGCCTCCACAAATTCGATTCGGGTTGGCACCTTGTACTTGACGAGCGATTGGCGGCAGTAATCCTGCAACTCCTCCGCATTCAGCTTCGCGTTCGGACGCAATACGACGAATGCCTTGACCGCCTCGCCACTGAAAGAATCCGGCACGCCAATGGTGGCAGCTTCAAGGATGGCGGGGTGCTTGAACAGGAGTTCATCGATCTCGCGCGGATAGACGTTATATCCGCCAACGATGATCATTTCCTTCTTACGGTCAACGAGAAACAGATAGCCGTCGGAATCGTAGTAGCCGATGTCGCCGGTGTAGAGCCAACCGTTGCGGATTGCTGTCCGGTTATCTTCCGGGCGGTTTCGATATCCCTTGGTGAATTGTGCTCCACGCACCCTGACCTCGCCGCGCGCACCGACGGGCATCACCCGCTCGCCTGTTTCGAGGTCGACGACCTCGACTTCAGTATTTGGCGGAACGATACCGACCGAGCCGACCTTGCGCACGCCGTGGAGCGGATTTGAGTTGATCGGCGCGCCTTCCGACATGCCCCAGCCCTCCAGGAGGACGCAGCCGGTCGCCGCTTCCCAACTGCGCAGCAGTTCCTCCGGACACGGTGCACCGCCGGAAAGGCAAATTTTGAGGCTGGAAAAGTCGGTCGTGGCGAAATTTTCGTTGGCGCGCAGGCCGAGATAAAGTGCCGCCGGCCCACCGGCGAAGACCGTGATTTTCCGGCGCTGAAATTCTTCAAGCACCAATGCCGGCTTATAGGCCGGCATGATGTCCATGAAGGCGCGAATGTAGACCGGTGCAATCAGCGTGAAGCAGAAGCCCCAGACGTGAAACAGCGGCGCGACGTTGAGGATG
>JBGPOB010000328.1:0-4280 GCA_041487815.1 Xanthobacteraceae bacterium
CAATTGAGCGTGCTGGGCGTAGGCTCCGCGCATGAGCGTCAAGCTGCGCCAGATCGAAGTGGCCGCGGAAACCGCCGACGTGCTCGAAGCGCGCGCGGCAGCGCGTGGACTGACGGTCTCCGAATTGCTTGCCGATATCCTTGCCGAGGACGGTCTGCTGCCGCCTGACTTGGAAGCCATGCGTACGGCCGGCAAAGGTCCGTGGTCGCCCGACGTTGTGGCCGAGGATGCGCGTCGGCTTGCCGCGTTCAAGCGCACCCGCGAGGGCGTGCCCTGGGATGAGGTCAAGACCTGGATGCAGAGTTGGGGCAGGCCGGGCGAACTACCGCCACCGAAACCACGCAAGTTGTGAAGCTGATCGTCGCTCGGGAAGCCGCGGCCGATTTCGAACGGCTGCACGCATTCCTGGCTGACAAGAGTGATCTCGTTGCGCAGCGTGCCGTTGCCGTTCTGGACGCCGCGGTGCAATCGCTGCAAACTTTTCCCGAACGCGGGCGGCCGTCGGGCAGTCCTGGGGTGCGCGAATTGATCGTGCCGTTCGGGCAATCGTCCTATGTCGTGCGCTACGCGCATCTGGCGGAGTCCGACGAGATTGTCATTGTGCGCATCTGGCACGGCCGCGAGGCGCGCGAGTGACGCGGCGGTGATCCTTCAGTGAGTAGCCCGGATGAGCGAAGCGAAATCCGGGAAAAGCACATCCGCCCACACGCTGGAAGAAGTCGGCCAGCAGTTCTCGGTGACGCGCGGTGAACCTTCAGCCTTCGGGCTTGACCCGAGGGGCATCCGCCGGATCGAAGCGAAGACGCTGCGGAAATTGAAGCATCCGTCGAGGTCGCGCAAATTGCGCGGCTTCCGCGATAATCAATTCTAATTGTCATGCCCCGCAAAGGCGGGGCATCCAGCTTCTACGCACATTCCGCCGATGGATGGATCGCCCGGTCGAGCCGGGCGATGACAAGACAAGTGTGGCTCCACGCGGGGTCACAGTTGTCATGCCCCGCAAAGGCGGGGCATCCAGCTTCTACGCACATTCCGCCGATGGATGGATCGCCCGGTCGAGCCGGGCGATGACAAGGCGAAGGTGACTCGGCGAATGTGACTCGGCGCCGAGGAAGCTGAAGCATCGGTCGAGGTCAAGGAAGCCGCGTCCGTTCTTGGAAAACTCGCTCCGACCCGCTCGTCCCCGCGCAAGCGGGGACCCACGCCGTCGGCGAAAAATCTGGTTTCCCGCTGGCGCGGGAATCAGCGGTGGGGCGATGTCATGCGGCCTGTACAAGCGGCGGCGGAGTGTCGTTCGCGAATCCCGAGACGTGCGCTTCGATCACGCCGCCGCGAACAACCTAGTGCGTGATCCCGAAAAGTGGATGCCGGTTTCCCGCCTTCGCGAAGCCCGCTTCCGCCTTCGCTAAAGCTTCGGCGGACGGGTCGGCGGGCGAAGCAAGGTCGGATAAGATCACGCACAAATCAAAGTGTTAGGAACATTCCGCCGATTCAACCTCAATACATCCCGCTTTAGCGCATCCCGGGACTACTTCTCGGCAACGGCACCGCGTCCTGCGCACCGCGGACTTGCTGGTCGACCCGGCGCGCGGCGCCTTCGATCGCGAGCCGTTGCCCGGTCGCGGTGTCGATGGGCGGAACTTTCGGCAGCATCGCTTCCTTGAGGCCGCCGGCATCGATCGTCGGGATCGCCGCGCCCATGACCGGAACACCGGCCGTCATGGCGCGGTCGGATTGCAAATATTGCTTGAGCGACATCATGCCGACGGTCTGCACCGCGGCTACCACGAAGATGCCGATGCAGAAGGCGACGATGGATTTGACCACGAGGCTCATGGACGCGCACCGATTGGATTGCGGCGAGCAGCATAGGCCGGCGGCGTTAAGCGCCGGCGATGGGCGCCGCGGCATTTCGGGGGGTGGTTTTAACCGCGCGGAAGGCATGACGATCGCACCGCGCGGAGCGAGGCCGGAACAACGCCGGAGCGCGACCGGAGCGGGGCTGGAACGCGGCCGGAGCGCGACCGGAGCGTCGCGGAGGAGCCTCGTCCCGCACCGCCTCCGCCACCATTTTCGCCGCCGCCACCCTCTTCGCCGTCGCCGTTCCTCGACAAATGATCTTCGGTCGTCATGCCGGGACGTGATTCAGGCTTCCCCTCATCTGGGTATAATCACGCAGAGGAATTGTGGGTTTGCACGCCGGGCATGACCCGCCATTTTCTTTCGCGCCGATTGCGCTAGGATTGCGCGAGCCGCAACGCAACGCCGGAGGCACTGCCATGAAAACCCTGAAAGCACTCGGCATCATCGGACTGCTCACCATTCTCGGCGCGATCTACAGTTCGGTCTTTTTCTTCGGCGGCTATTTCAGCATCGCGGCGACCGTGGAAGATCCCGGCATCGTCAAATGGGCGTTCGTCACCGTTCGCCAGGCCTCGATCGCGCGGCATGCGATCGACAAGCCGCCGATCGCGCTCGACGATGTCGCAACGGTGACGGCCGGCGCGCGCGCCTTTGCCGCACGCGGCTGCGTGACCTGTCACGGTGCGCCCGGCGTCGAATGGGCGAAATTCGGCGAGGCCATGCGCCCCGATCCGCCCGATCTTGTCGAGGTCGCCAAAGCGGTCGAACCGGCGCAAATTTTCTGGGTGATCAAGAACGGCATCAGGTTTACCGGCATGCCGGGCTTCTCGCTGATCGGCGCGGACGACCGCGAAATCTGGTCGATCGTCGCCTTTGTCAAGAAACTGCCGAGCGTCTCGGAAGCCGACTTCAAGGCGTGGACGGCGCCCGCGCCCAAGCCGACACCATGAAGACAACACCATGAAGACAACGCCATAAATACAACGCCATGACGTCGCGTCGAGGATTGGCGGCGCGCGCAATCGAACGTCCATGGCATGAACCCGAAAAGTTGCAGACTTTTCGGACGAGTTCATGCCTAAAAATAAAAATGTTGGCGGTGCAATCCGATTCAACACCGACGGATCAAACTCCAGCACCCGCGATTTGCGCCGTTACACCACCACCGTCAGCGTTTTCGCCGCGCGTGTGATGCCGGTATAGAGCCAGCGCGCGCGGCTGTCGGGAAACGCGAAGCTCTCGTCGAACAGCACCACGTCGTCCCATTGCGAGCCTTGAGACTTGTGCACGGTCAGCACATAGCCGTAGTCGAACTCGTCGTATTTCTTGCGCTGCGGCCATTCGAGCGCGTCGATGTTGCCGGTGAAGCATTCCGGTCGCACCGACACCTTGATGCCCTTGGCTCCCATCGCCTCTTCGGGCCGCAATTGCAGGCGCAGAATTTGCCGGCGCGCCGTCGGGCTCGTTTTGACCTGCCACAGGCCGCCGTTGAACAGGCCCTTGCGCCGGTTGTTGCGAAGACACACCAGCTTGTCGCCGGCCATCGGCAGCGCGTCGGAAAATCCGCGCCGCTCGCGCATGCGCGCGTTGTAAGCGCGCCGCGTGGCGTTGCGCCCGACCAGCACCTGATCGGCTGCGATCACGCGCTCGGGGTCGAGCGCATCGCGCGTCACGACCTGCGTCGCGCCGTGCTCACCCGCCGCGAGGCTCTTGCCTTCGCGCACGTCCATCGACAGGCGGATGATCGGATTGTCCCGGGCCTGGCGGTGCACTTCGGTGAGCATCACGTCGGGCTCGGCGTCGGTGAAAAATCCGCCGCCGGCGATCGGCGGCAGTTGCGCCGGGTCGCCGAGCACCAGCAGCGGCACGCCGAAGGATTTCAGATCGCGGCCGAGTTCGGCATCGACCATCGAGCATTCGTCGATCACGATCAGCTTGGCCTTGGAGGCCGGCGCCTCGTCCCAGAGGTCGAAGCTCGGCACTTCCTCGCCGCTCTCCCGCGCGCGGTAGATCAGGCTGTGGATAGTGCTGGCGCCGTCGCAGCCCTTGGCGCGCATGACCAATGCGGCTTTGCCGGTGAAGGCGGCGAACGCAACCTTGCCCTCCACGCCGCCGGCGATGTGCTTGGCGAGCGTGGTTTTTCCCGTGCCGGCGTAGCCGAACAGCCGGAAAATCTGGCGCTCGCCGCGCCCCGGCTTGCCCTTCAACCAATCTGCGACCGCCTTGAGCGCACCATCCTGATGCGGGGAGAACACCGGCATGAATTTCGTCTTTGCGATGAAAGGGTAAGCTGAACGGCGATGATAAATCCGCGCCTCCATAGCACAGGAACGAAATGAGAACAATTGTGAGATGATGAGATGAGAAGCTACCGCGATGCTGCGGCAGGCGAGGCGGCGATTTTGCACCCAACGGGG
>JBGPOB010000329.1:0-4209 GCA_041487815.1 Xanthobacteraceae bacterium
AGGCCGAACTCTATCGCCGGAAGGTTCAGCAACCGCGTTGCACCGTCCGCGTGATCCCGAATGGATTGCGTATCGCCGAATTTGATCCGGTAGCGCCGCAGCCCGACGCCACGGACTTGCTTTTTCTCGGCGCGTTTCGCGAACTCAAGGGCATCGACACGCTGTTAGAGGCGATTGCAAAGCTGAAATCGTCATCTGGTCTGCGGGTGACCGCAACTCTGGTCGGGCAGCCCGAAGGGCGCGACGACTACGTCAGACTCGCAACCCGGCTCGACATTGGCGAGCAGCTTACGTTCCACGACCCACTGCCTGCGCGAGCCGCGTTCGCCATGGCGCATGCGGTTGCGGTGCCATCGCGCGCGGAGTCGTTGCCGTACGTCGTGCTCGAAGCCATCGCCGCCGGCCTGCCGATTATCGCAACCAACGTGGGCGGAATTCCTGAGATTTTTGGGCCCTATTCCAGCGATCTCGTTCCCGCAGGCGACCCCGACGCGCTGGCGGCCGCCATCAGGCGGCGGCTCGCCGATCCCGAGCGCGCGCGCAAGAATGCCGACGTATTGCGCGAATGGGTCCGGCCGCGCTTCAGCGTCACGGCCATGGAGCGCGCGGTGACCGCTACCTACATCGACGTGCTCGATCGCAAGGCGACCCGCGCCGGCTAGCGGCGCAGCGAATTTACCTTGCGTTTACTTTTTCGAGACGAATTGCCGCTATTTCGTGGTGACGGCAGCCGGTGCGCCTAGCTGTTCCCAAGGCGGCACGCTGGCGCGGAGGCAAGTTAGAGTGTCGAGCGGCGAACCAATTCTCAGGGCCGAGAGCGCCGCTGCGGGTGCGGCGACGCCAACAGGTGCGCCATTGGCGGCGCAGGCGCGCCCCCGCAACCTCAGCCCCTTGGCGCGGGCCATCGCCGCAGAACCGGTGTCGCAGGCCATGTCCCCGGTGGTCATCGCCGGCTGCGTGCGCGCGGCGGAGTTTTTCCTGATAGTGGCCGCGGGCGCTGTGACCTACGGGTATTACGTCTATCCGCGTGAAAGCCTGATCCAGCAATACGTGCTCGCCGATGTGGCCGTGGCGCTGGCCGCGGTTGCGACTTTTCAGACGCTTGAACTCTACGATATCGCGACTTTCCGCACGCATATCTATCAGCTGACCCGCATCGCCGCCGGGTGGACCACGCTCGCGTTGCTGGCGTTGGCAATCGCGTTTTTCATGAAATTCGAAGCCACCTACTCGCGCATCTGGGCGGCGGCGTTTTTTGGCGCCGGACTGACCGCGCTTCTGAGCGAGCGGCTGATCCTGACTTCGCTGGTGCGGCGCTGGGCGCGCAAAGGACAGCTCATCCGCCGGGTGATTGTCGTCGGCGGCGGCGATGCCGGCGAGACTCTGATCGAGGCGCTCGAATCCGAGGCCGACTCCGATTTGCGAATTTGCGGGGTATTTGACGATCGCGGCGAAGATCGCTCGCCCGCCGTTGTCGGCGGCATTCCCAAGCTTGGCGACATCGATGACCTGGTCGAGTTCACGCGCCTCACCCGCGTCGATCTCATTCTGGTCGCGCTTCCGCTGACGGCGGAGGAGCGCGTGCTGCAAATGGTGAAAAAGCTGTGGGTGCTGCCGGTCGACATCCGGCTCGCCGCCCACATGAACAAACTGCGGTTCCGGCCGCGCGCCTATTCCTACATCGGCAACGTGCCGGTGCTCGACGTCTTCGACAAGCCGATCGCCGACTGGAATCTGATCGTCAAATCGCTGTTCGACCGCATCGTCGGCGGCCTCATTCTCATTGGGATTCTGCCCCTACTGGCGGCCATTGCGATCGCCGTCAGATTGGACAGCCCGGGACCGGTCCTGTTCCGGCAGCGACGCTACGGCTTCAATAACGAACCGATCGATGTGTTGAAGTTCCGCTCGTTGTATCACGACCAGACCGATGCCAGCGCGCAGCGCCTGGTCACGCGCGGCGATCCGCGGGTCACGCCGGTCGGCCGCATTATCCGCAGGACCAGCCTCGACGAATTGCCGCAGCTCTTCAATGTCGTTTTCGCCGGCAACCTGTCGCTCGTCGGTCCGCGTCCCCATGCGCTCAACGCCAAGGCCGAGCAGCGGCTCTACGAGGAGGCGGTCGACGGCTATTTTGCGCGCCATCGCGTCAAGCCGGGAATTACCGGCTGGGCGCAGGTCAACGGCTGGCGCGGCGACACCGACACGCACGAGAAAATTCGCCAGCGCATCGAGCACGACCTCTACTACATCGAAAACTGGTCGCTGCTGTTCGATATCTACATCGTGCTGCGCACGCCGTTCGCATTATTCCGGGCGGAGAACGCCTATTGACCGCTGTGCTGGCTCGGATCGCTCCGCAAGACGCCGGTCGCCGCGCCTTTCCGATCAGCGTTGAGCGCCTGCAACTGGTTTTGCTCTGGCTCGTCGGATTTTCCGGCGGTTTCGTATTCGTCGAGCCCTCGCCGTACGAATTCGTCGTCACCATTGCCGCGGTGCTGTTTGCGCTGACCGGCCTGCGCGTCAGCGCCGCGCATCTGCCGTTGATCGTACTTTTGATCGTCACCACGATCGCCTACGCCGTCGGCGTCCTGCCCGTCGCCAACCTCGACAACACGGTTCGTTGGGCCATCGTCTCGTGTTTCCTCGCGGTCACGTCGCTGTTTTTCGCGTTGACGCTCGTGGAAGATACCGAGAGGCGCTTGCGGGCGCTGTTGGCGGGCTATCTTGCCGCCGCCCTGGTCGCGTCGCTGGTCGCGATCCTGGCCTGGTTCCACGCCATTCCGGACGCCGATTTTTTCCTCTACCTCGGGCGCGCCAAGGCGACGTTCAAGGATCCCAATGTGTTCGGCCCGTTTCTGGTGCTGCCCGGACTGATCGTCATCGGCCGCCTGATGGCGCAGCGCGAATACAGTCGCCAACACGGTCGCATCGCCAGCCTGGCGATGCTGCTGCTCATCAGTTCGGCGGTGCTGCTGACCTATTCGCGCGGCGCCTGGGGGCATTTCGCCATCTCGGCGCTATTGATGATCGCGCTGAATTTCATCACGGCGTCGAGCAATCACGAGCGCCTGCGCATCGCCGTGCTGGCCGCGATCGGCGCAGTGGTGCTGGTGGTTTTCGTCGCCGCGCTACTTTCCATCGACGCCGTCGGCGAACTTTTCAAGGAACGCGCCAGCCTCGTGCAATCCTATGACACGGGACCACAGGGACGCTTCGGCCGCTACCTGCCGGGCTTTCTGTTGATGCTCGATCATCCGATCGGGATTGGGCCTCTACAGTTCACGCGCTATTTTCCCGAGGACCCGCACAACTCCTTTCTCGACGCGTTCGTCGCCGGCGGCTGGCTCGGCGGCGTGACCCACCTCACGCTGATCGCGCTGACGCTGGCGTTCGGGCTGCGGCACGTGTTCCGGCGCACGCCATGGCAGCGCCTCACCATCGCGGTCTATGCGACGTTCGCCGTCGAGGTCGGCGAAAGCTACCTCATCGACGTGCAGCACTGGCGCCACTTCTATCTGCTGATCGGCGTGCTCTGGGGCCTGATGATCGCGCACGACAGGTTGCCGCGCGCCGTTGCCACCGCGCGGGCGGCTCTCTATAGTCCGCCGCCGTCACGGAGCGTAGCGCAGCCCGGTTAGCGCACCAGTCTGGGGGACTGGGGGTCCCGGGTTCAAATCCCGGCGCTCCGACCAGCCTTCGCTCTTCGAGCTCCGGCTCGGCGAGCCACAGGCGAGCACACAAGCAGTCCGTTGCATGCGACGTTGGCTGATCCCCCTTCTCCTTGTGATATCGTCGGCGTCGGCGCAGGCGCTCGACAATTCTTCGGAGCCGGACCGCGCCTCCAGCTTCGAAGGGTTGCGACGCGAATTGTGGCCGCTGGCGCAGGCCCAGGGCATTACGCGGGCGACCTTCGATCTCGCGTTCCGCGGGCTGACGCCCGATCCGCGCGTCATCGCGATCACCAAGCGCCAGCCCGAATTCGGCAAGCCGATCGGAGCCTACGTCGACTCGATTGCATCGAGCGCGCGCATCGCCGCGGGCAAGCAAAAGGCCGCGCAATGGGCCGACACATTCACGCGCGTCGAGACCACATATGGCGTCGATCGCTTTATCCTGCTCGGCCTGTGGGGCATCGAAACGTCCTACGGCGAAGACAAGGACCGCTGGGACGTCATCCGTTCGGTGGCGACGCTGGTCCATGCCGAG
>JBGPOB010000330.1:0-4187 GCA_041487815.1 Xanthobacteraceae bacterium
CTGAAACGCCGGCGAGCAATCGGCGAATTTCTGCACGCGCTGGCGGATGGCGGCAAAATCCGAGCCGGCCTCCAGACCGAGCGGCGCGTTGAGATAGGTCGTGCGTGGCTGGTCCCAGTCGATGCCGTTGGCGCGAATGATATTGTCGATGAGCCAGCGCTGCTCGACAAACCGGCGCGCATGCGGCGGCTCGCGACGGTCCGATACCAGCTTGAGCCGCGACGCGGCTGGCTTGCGCGGCTTGTTGGCCATGGTTCTCCCTCTTACCCCTTGCTCGAAGATTTATCTGCGCTCTGGCGTCAGGTTCGCCGCCCGCCGCACCATCATATCGCGAATTCCGCCACGGCATCGGGCCTAGGCGCAAACCCGAGCCCGGGCGCTTCCGGCAGCGCAAGCCAGCCGTTGGCCGGCGTCGGCACGCCGGCAAAAATGCGCTGATAAAGCTCGTTGGCGAGATAATGTATTTCCACCAGGCTGCCGTTGGCGACGCCGGCTTGCAAATGCATGTTGTGATACTGCCAGGCGCCGCCGTTGGCGATCGGCACGTTGAAGGCCGCCGCCAGCGCGGCGATTTTCGCGCATTGCGTATACCCTCCGCCAATCACGACATTGGGCTGCGCAAAGTCGATCGCTTCGTGCAACAGGAGGTCGCGAAAGCGAAACATCAGGCCTTCGTTCTGGCCGCAGGCCAATGGAATTCCCGCACGTCGCCGCAACTGCGCCATTTGCGCGGCGTCGTTCTGGGTGATCGGCTCCTCGAAGAATGAAATGCCATAGGGTTTGATCATCTCGGCGAGCATTTGCGCGTGATATAAATCGAGGCTGCAATTGGCATCAACGAAAAGCTCGACGCCCGCCCCAATCGCTTCGCGCACGGCGCGCACGCGCGCGCAATCCTCGCGGATCAATTCAAGTAGCGGCTTGTCATCGCGGCGCGCCAGTCCGCGATGACCGACCGTCATTTTGAGGCGCGAAAATCCGCGCTCGACCCACAGCTTTGCCGCCGCCGACAGCTGCTCCCGATCGAAGAAGTCGAAGCCAAAGGTCACATAAACCGGCACGCGATCGCGTGCCCCGCCCAACAGCCGCCAGATCGGCTGCCCAAGAACTTTTCCCTTGATGTCCCACAGCGCCACGTCAACGGCGGCGAGCGCGTGCGCCCCATAGCCGGTCTGGCCGCGCGGCATCATCGCCCAGTAGAGCTTGTCCCAGATGCGCTCGGTCAGCAGCGGATCGTCACCGAGGATGGCTGGCGCCGCGACCGCCTCGATCGCGCGCGCAATCACCACCGCATCGGTGATGGCCGTGAAACCATGGCCGACAACACCGGTGTCGGTTTCGATGGCGACAAGGCAGGCCGACATCGACGACGCGCGCTCGGCACCGACAAGCGCGATCTTGATCGGAACGTGTATGGACGTTGCGGTGACGCGAGCGATTTTCATGGCCGGCGGCGAGGGCATGCTCCCGAAAAGTTGCAAGACTTTCCCGCCTTCGCGAAGCCCGCTTCGGCGGGCGAAGCGAGGTCGGATAAGATCACACTCAAAATCAAAATGTTAGCGGGCAGATCGGTTCAGACCGGGGTGATCGGACTCCGGGGTCACGCAGGAACGGTCGACTCCAACACGTGGCGATGCGCCGCGGCGTCCGAAAGATCGCGAATGACGTCGTCGCGGCGCTTGCGATCGAGCGCGGCTTCCCCGCCACTGGTGGCGTGATAGAGATCGAGCGTTTCAAATTCATTCGCGAGCGGGGGCGCGATTGCCAGGTCCGAATAGGTCCAGCGGTCAGGCGCGGTCATGACTTCGTCGAAAATCGCCTTGGCTCGACGATAGTGCAACGCGTAACGCCAAACCTTGACAACGTTCTCCGCAAAGAGCCGCGGATAGAAGACCAGCGGACTTTCCATCGGCATGCTGCCGCGCCGGTCGCGCCGATGCTTCTGGCGGAAGGCGCCGCCCTCGAGCGGATGCACGCCCTCGAACAGGATCATCAGGTTGAACCAAAGGATCGTCGTCAACGTGGTCTGTGGCCGGCTGACTTTGCTGGCCGCCGCGCGGCGTAAAATCGTGCGTACGTGTTCCGGCGTGTAATAGGCCTTCCATGCCGCGCGGTAGGCAGCCTCCCAATCCGCATCCGACATTTTCGGGTGATGGGAGACGCGATGATTGAGGTCGTACTTGTTGAGATCCGGGTCCATCCAGATGCCCTGTTGCAGCATCGTCTTGTGGTCCTCGGACCCGGGCAGCGGCGTGAGGAAAAAGAATTCGAGGATATCGAGCGGCAACTCGCGCTTGATAATTTCGATATCGCGCAGGATCGAGGCCCTGGTGTCGCCGGGAAAGCCGAGAATGTAGCCGGCATAGGTGATGGCGCCGTGATCGCGCCACATTTGCAGCATTTCGCGATATTCCGTGATCTTGTTCTGCCGCTTCTTGGCGGCAATGAGGTTGTCAGGATTGATGTTTTCAAGGCCGATGAATACGCGGCGGACGCCGGCGCGCGTCGCCTTCTCGATGAATTTTGGAATTTTGTGACACAGCGTGTCGACCTGAATCGTAAAGCCGATATTCATGCCCTCCCCGACGCGCATCTCGATCAGGCGGTCGAAGAGCGGCTCCCATTGCCGATTGCGGGCAAAATTGTCGTCGGTAATGAAGAAGCGCTTGATGCCCTGGGCATAGTTCTCGCGAACGATCGCCTCCAAATCGTCCGGCGACCGAAAGCGGCTCTTGCGGCCCTGCACATTGATGATGGTGCAGAACGAGCACTGGTACGGGCACCCGCGGCCAAGATCGATGCTCGACAGCGAGCCTGACGTTCGGCGTACATGCTGCTGCGGCAGGATCGGTGCCGGCTCGCCCTCAAGGCCGGGAAGATCCTTCATGTAATCGTAGACCGGCTTCAGTTCGCCGCGCCAGGCGTCCCGCAACACGTCGTCAAGCCGGCCGTTTTCAGCTTCGCCGGCAAAGAACGAAATACCGAGATCGAGCGCCGCGCGCATTTCGCTCGGCATTTCCGGCAACATCGCAATGCAGCCGGAGACGTGGAATCCGCCGATACAGACCTGCAGATTGGCGGCAAGAAATTTCCGCGCCAGGTCGACCGCGCGGGGGAACTGGTTCGACTGTACGCCGACGAGCCCGATCAGCGCACGGCCGCCGGCCTTGCGGATGTCGCGGATGATCCGGTCCGGCCGCACGCGACGATTGGTTTCGTCGTAGGTATGCAGCCGGATCGTGACGCCCGAACCAAGCACCTCGCGCGCGCGCGCGTCCTCAGCCAGCCCGTTCAGGCACGCGAGCGTGTTCGAGGGGATTGCCGACCGGAACCATTGGATGAGGTAGCCGTCATCGTCGTAATGCGTTGGCTTGATCATGACGAAATGGAAGAGCGCGTCATCGCTGCGAGCATCGCCCACCGGCATGATGGTCCTCCGACACGCCCCGCAAACCCGCCTAGCAACTACCACTCTTTGCGTTTGAAGGATACCGTCAATGCGCTTGCGCGGAAATCTCCGCCTTCCCGCTTGCGTAGCGCGCATGTTGCGGGTCAAATATCCGGGACCAAGGCCGGTCGGCGCCGCCGCTTGCCGGATTTGCAGTAAATTGCAGCGAACGGGGGAATGCCGTGGACGTACAAACGGGCAAGTTCGGTATCGGCCAGCCAGTGCGCCGGGTCGAAGATCAGCGATTTATCACCGGCCGCGGCCGGTATGTCGACGACATCGATCTGCCGCGAATGACTTATGGCGTGCTGGTGTCCTCGCCCCACGGCCACGCACGTATCAAAAGCATCGACACATCGAAAGCCGCCAAAGCTGATGGCGCGCTGTGCGTTCTTACCGCCAAGGACTTGGCCGCCGACAAGCTTGGCTTGCTGATTCCGGCGATGCCGGAGGATTTCGGCGCGCCCAAGGGCTACCGCGCCTCGCGTCCATTGCTCGCCGGCGACAAGGCGCGCTCGGTCGGAGACCGGATCGCGTTCGTGGTCGCCGAAACCGAGGCGCAGGCGCGCAGCGCGGCCGAGCTGGTCGAGGTCACCTACGAGCCCCTGCCGGCGGTGACAACGATCGAACAGGCGGTTGCACCCAACGCGCCGACGGTATGGGACGACAACCCGGGCAACATCGCGTTCATCATGGCGATGGGCAACAAGGAAGCGACCGATGCCGCCTTCGCCAACGC
>JBGPOB010000331.1:0-4167 GCA_041487815.1 Xanthobacteraceae bacterium
AAAAGCCTTGCAGCGCATTCGGCGGAGCGTTGGCAGATTGCGCAAAGGCGATCGACAGCGTCAGGAGCGCGACGGCGGTAATCCCAATTGCGGCAACAACGCGGGCGAGGATCATCGCGGCGCCTGCTGGCCGGCTTTGGGAGCATCGTTCAGGAACAGCGTCATCTACACACCGCTCTCGAAGCGCACGGCCTCGCCCTTGTCGTCCACCGACAATGCGTTGGCGTTCAGCGTGCCGTTAAGCAATTTCACCTCGACCGGTTTCTTCGAGATAACGCTGCCGCTCTTAACATCGATGATGGCCTCGGTCAGACGGGCCTCGTAACCCGATGACGACGTCAAGACAATCTTGTCGTTCAGCGTCAGCTGCTCGGCCTTGCGATCGTAAGTTCCGGTGGCTGCTGTCATCTGAACTTCGGTCTTGTCCTCCATCTCGATCTTGGCGCGGATGTCCTCAAGTTCGAGCAGATTCGGATTGGCAAGATCTTGCGAAGCCGCCCGCGCCGTCAAATCATAGGCGCGGGCATCGCGCGTAAACCCGGAGAGCCGTGGCGCCGACATCGTTACTTTCGTGCCGGAAATCACGATCTGCCCGGGGTCGATCGGCAGGCGTGCCAAGATGCGCAGCGGATTGAAATAGGCGACGCTCGCAATACCCGCGAGAATGAAGACGACACCCGCCGGCACGGCGACGCGCAGCAGGCGCACGCGGACGCTGTGCCGCCTGGCGGCGCGGAATTTTTGTGCCGCTGTAGCGCGGTCAGTCCTGCCACGGACGACAGGCGGCTGCTCAATCGTCGACATTGTTGTCACTATTGTCAGGGCACGCCCCTACCGGTTGGAATCATTGCGGAATCGCTTGCACCCCAAGATACATATTACCGCTTCGACAGCGAAAAATCGCCCGCGAATGTGGCTCCCGCACGGCAGTGCGCCGCGCACTATGAGTGGGCGAATATGTCCTCGTCGGCCCATCCGCCAAGGTCCAGACGCGCTCTGTCTGGCAAGAACCGAAAGCAGGCTTCGGCAAGTCCCGTGCGGCCTTCGCGCGTCAGTAGCGTGTCGAGCCGGTCTTTGAGCGCGTGAAGGTGAAGCACGTCTGACGCGGCATAGGCAATCTGTGCTTCGCTGAGTTCGTCTGCACCCCAATCGGACAATTGCTGCTGCTTCGACAATTCAATACCCAGCACGTCCCGGGCCAGGTCCTTAAGGCCGTGCTTGTCGGTATAGGTGCGCGTGAGCCGCGAAGCGATTTTCGTGCAATAGATTGGGGCCGGCATGACGCCAAAGGCATGAAATAGCGCGGCCAGATCGAAACGCGCAAAATGAAAAATCTTCACGACCGATTGATCGCCGAAAAGCCGCTTGAGATTTGGAGCATCGCGCGTACCTGGCGGAATCTGCACCACGTCGGCCGAACCATCGCCGGGCGAGAGCTGCACCACGCACAGACGATCGCGATGTGGATCAAGTCCCATCGTCTCGGTGTCGATCGCGACCGCGGATTTGTAACGGCTGAGATCGGGGAGGTCTCCGCGATGCAGGCGTATCGTCATGGTGAATCTCCAGCCGCCTTTCATAGCACGCCGATGGCAAAGGCACGTTAATTCGGACCAATTTGGCAGCAACCTTAACGTCACCGCGGCAACGCAGTGCGCGAATAAGTATTTGATAAACAATAGGAATCATAAATCGCTCGATGGGTCCGGCAGGGCGCGGAACCCGTGAACGCGCGCATCGGTTATTGCCGCGCGGACGCCAACTGGCTACTCGCCGTGTGAGATGCGCTCGGAATGACAAAGGAGGCCATGATGGAGACCCAATTATGCGCCGTCCCCTGCTCGCGATCGCAGCCGCCGTCTTGCTGGCGCCGTCGATAGTCGCAACGGCATCGACCGCCCATGCATCGTCCGTTCCATCAAAAGACAGCCAGATCACCGAATGGTCAGCGCGCGGAAAGAGCCTGCGCCATGGTCATCGCGTCCGGCATGCGCACCAGGTGCACAGCATCCGCCATTCAGCCGGCCGTGGATTTGCATGGTACTTCGCGAACCAGAGCCGCGTCGAATCGAACAGTTCCTGCTTTGGCAGCCGCGTTGTAGCGACGTGGTATCAATCCGGTCGGCGGACAGCGAGCGGTACGCCGTTCAATCCAAACGGCTACACTGCGGCCCACCGTACCCTTCCGTTTGGCTCACGCGTGTCCGTCACCAATCCGCGCAATGGCCGCTCGGTCACCGTGACGATCAACGATCGCGGACCGTTTACGCGCGGCGTCATGCTCGATCTTGCACGTGGCGCGGCGTTCGCCATCGGGATGTTGGCAACTCAGCAGGTGTGCATATCCTGAGGCGGCTCGCAGGGTGATGGTCCACAATTGAGGACATGCATGGCTGCATCGGCGCGCCGCGCTCGAGGCCAAACGTCGGGCATGTGCTTGCCGGCATTGGTGCCCAGGAGAGGACTCGAACCTCCACGGTGTTACCCGCTAGTACCTGAAACTAGTGCGTCTACCAATTCCGCCACCTGGGCATGGGCGAAACACATAAGGTCGGGCATTTTGGCTTGTCAACGCCGGTCGCTACGCGTTTCGTCGCCAAATCCGATTTGCGCGCTGGGTTCGTTGCGGCGATTGTGCTCTTGGCGCATTGATCACGTGCCAATCCTGAGCCGGTATTCGATTCAGCGGGATGTGGTGGCCTTGGAATGCTCGCGGATGTAGATAGCGCGTGATTCCCGCCCCGCTGATCACGGCTCGGAATTTGGCGCGCGTGAGGCCCTATACAGCCCGAACGTGATCCTGTATTTCGCGAACCTAGCGCGTTTTCAGACTGAGTGGATACCGGCTCGCCTCGCTGCGCTCCGGCGCAGCGGGTCAGCCGCCCGGAAAACGCGCCAACTTTAAGTTTAGAGTGCATACTCGTGTCCCGGTGCCGAAGTTCGTCAGTTCCTGCGGCCTACGCCCGGACGAACTTCGGAACTGAAAGGACACGAGCAAGCATTTCGGTATCGCGTGGTCTGGGATTCGAAGTTCCTACAGGAACTTGTCGCAAATGGGGTAGGAACTTCGAATCGACCACACGAGCGCAAAACCGGATTCCACTTTTGCTGAATGCGCTCTAGATTGCGCAGCAGAGCCCGACAGGTACAACCGTGAACACACCGCGCACCCACGACACCCTTGTAACCGTCTTCGGCGGGTCCGGATTTCTCGGTCGCCATGTTGTGCGCGCGCTGGCGCGGCGCGGCTATCGTATTCGCGTCGCCGTGCGCCGGCCCGACCTCGCGGGTCACCTGCAACCGCTCGGCCGGGTTGGCCAAATTCACGCCGTGCAGGCCAATCTGCGCCATGCCGAATCGCTCTCGGCCGCGACCCGCGACGCCGGTGTCGTCATCAATCTCGTCGGCATCTTGTTCGAGCGCGGGCGACAGCGCTTCGAGGCGGTACACGCGGTTGGCGCCGAAGCCGTCGCGATGGCTGCATCGGCGCATGGCGCCCGTCTCATTCATGTCTCCGCTCTCGGCGCCGATGAACGCTCCACATCGGCATACGCCACGTCCAAGGCCCATGGCGAAAAGCTCGCGCTGGCTGCGGTTCCGGACGCAACGATTGTCCGGCCTTCAATCGTGTTCGGGCCTGAGGACGATTTCTTCAATCGTTTCGCCGGTCTTGCGCGCATTTCTCCGGCGCTTCCGCTCATTGGCGGCGGCCACACACGATTTCAACCGGTTTTTGTCGGCGACGTTGCCGAGACCATCGCCCTGGCGGCAGATGGCCAAACCAATCCCGGTACGATCTATGAACTCGGCGGTCCCGAAGTCTTTACGTTCAAGGAATTGATGCAGTTTGTGCTGGCCACCATCGAGCGCCGCCGCCTGCTGGTGCCGCTGCCATTCTGGGCCGCGCGGCTCAATGCATCGCTTCTCCAGTACATGCCCAAACCGCTGCTGACGCCCGATCAGGTCGAGTTGCTGAGACACGACAACGTTGTTTCTGAAGCGGCCGCCGCCGAAGGACGCACAATCTCAGCGCTTGGAATCGCTCCGCAAGCGGTCGCGGTCATCGTTCCAACCTATCTCTGGCGCTTCCGCAAGGCGGGTCAATTCAGAGGCCGCGTGGCCTGAAATCATTGCAGGTCGGCGCTATCGGGTCTTGACCGGGCGCGC
>JBGPOB010000332.1:0-4126 GCA_041487815.1 Xanthobacteraceae bacterium
CGATTGGAAGCTCGATCCAACCCCCGTCGTCGGTTCGCCGACCGACGAAGCGAAGCTGCGCGCACTCGGAGACGAGGGCTGCATTGCGCTCATTGGAGACTCCACGAATGCCACGCGTGCGGGCAGCTCGCCATCGGAGTCCGATGTTGCCAAAACCCTCGCAGAGCTTGTTCGGAGCGCACCGGCGCGGGTGGCGGTCACGACGTTCGCTTCAAACATTGCGCGCATGCGCGCCGTTGCTGGCGCGGCATTGGCCTGCGAGCGCGAAGTTGTCGTTGTCGGACGTGCGATGGATCGGCTCGTGCAGGTGGCGCGCGAAACCGGATATCTTGAAGGCGTTCAGGATTTCCGGCCGTTGGAAGCCTATGGCTACCTGCCGCCCGACAAGGTGGTCGCGCTTTGCACCGGCAGTCAAGGCGAACCGCGGGCGGCGTTGTCGCGGATCGCAATGGAAGATCACCCTGAGGTGACGCTCAACCGGGGTGACCGGGTCATCTTTTCCTCGCGCACCATTCCCGGCAATGAAAAACCGGTAGCAAAAGTCGTCAATGGATTGGTGCGGCAAGGGATCGAAGTGATCACCGACCGCACCCACCTCGTGCACGTCTCGGGTCATCCCCGCATCGCGGAAGTCGAGACCATGTATCGTTGGGTGCGTCCGCAACTCGCGGTGCCCGTCCACGGCGAAGCCTTGCATCTATCCGAGCACGCCAAGATCGCGCGCGCATGCGGCACAAAAAATGTGATTGTCTGCGGTAACGGCGATGTCATACGGCTCGCGCCGGGTCCGGGCACGAAAATCGATGAGGTTCGCGCCGGTCGTTGGTACAAGGACGGCCGCCTGATCATCGACGGCGCGGCGGTCGCCATCGCCGAGCGCCGCAAACTCAGTTTCGCCGGCATCGTTTCGGTGGCGCTCGCCATCGACGGAAAGGGTGTTCTCCTCGGCGATCCCGAGATTGAGTTGATCGGAATTCCTGAAAGAAATTCCAGCGGAATTCTGTTTGCCGATATCGCCGATGAAGCCGTTATTTCCACGATCGACAGCCTGCCGCGTGCGCGACGCCGGGATCCGGACGCCGTCGGCGAGGCGGTACGTCGTGCGATACGCGCCGCAGTCGCCGGGCATTGGGGCAAGAAGCCGCTATGCCTGGTGCATGTATTGCCAGTATGACGGTGGGCCTGCTGAGGTTGGCGAGCGTGCGGTCGATAGGCGTGGCTGTCACCGCATCGATTTGGCGTCGACAATTCATGTATTAGGAAATGGAGAGATTGCATGATCGGGCGGCTCAATCATGTGGCGATTGCGGTGCGCGATGTCGATCGCGCATCGCAAATTTATCGCGACGCGCTGTCGGCCGACGTTTCTGGCAAAGTGCCGTTGCCGGAACACGGCGTAACGACGGTCTTCGTCAATCTGCCAAATACAAAAATCGAGTTGCTCGAACCTTTGGGCGCCGGCTCCCCGATTGAAACATTTCTCGAGCGCAACGCCGACGGCGGCATCCATCACATTTGCTACGAAGTGGATGACATCATCGCGGCGCGCGACCGATTGAAGGCGAGAGGCGCGCGCGTGCTAGGCGATGGTGAGCCACGGACGGGCGCGCATGGCAAGCCCGTGCTGTTTCTGCATCCGAAGGATTTTTGCGGAACCCTGATCGAGCTGGAACAAGTATGATTCGGCGCCTCATGTTGATGTGCGACTGAAGAGGTCGGACAAGCATGTCCTGGACGACGATCGCTGCAATCTATTTCGTGCTGTGGTGGATCGTATTGTTTGCGATACTGCCGTGGGGGGTCCGATCGCAGGCCGAGCAGGGCAAGATCGCACCGGGCACGGACCCGGGCGCGCCCGTGCTGCCCCGAATACGCCAGAAGGCGATCTGGACGACCGTGGTAACGACGGTCGTGTTCGGGGCGTTCTACTACGGCTATTCGCAACGTTTGTTCACGCTGGAAGGAATCGCCGCGCTGCTTGGCATGCCGATTTAGCAGGAATCGTAAGTGTTACGGCCTCGTGCGCTGACGGGCGCGCGATGGTGCTGGCGGTTGCTGCACGAAGAACGGGTTCATCGCACACGTCCCGCCGATGCCGCTGACGTCAGCGAGACACTGCGCAAAGGTCGAGAATCCGCAGTTCTTGGCGCCGCTTTGCACCATGTACTGTGCGCACCATGGATAGGTCGTGCCCGCCGCAGCGTCAGCTTCCGTCAGTGTCGCCATGCATACGGCGACTGTTGTCAATCCAAGGCCGGTGAGGCGGCGGATGCAAGTGTTCACGATGGGCGCCCCTTTTCTCGAACGGTCACCATTGACGGTTCATCGCATCATTAGAAGATCCCCGATGGCGCCTGTAAACCCACATTCCGTTCGGCACCACTTTGGCCATCCCGGCGCATTCATCCTCGGCGCGGCTTGGCCAACTCTCTTTCAATTTTTCTATGAACGCGGCGCCTCTGCCGGTTCCCCAGCAAAGCCGCGGTGGACGCGGCCGATAAAGTCAGAATGCACCCATCGACCCGTGACCAGTACGCCACCTTGTAGCTTCTTCGTGCCCTGCGTTGCCCCGTCGGGATTGACAAACGTGCCCTTGTTGGCAACTACGCCAAGCCGAATGTGACGGCATAAGTCATTGATAACGATGGTGTATTGTTGACAGTCGGCATCATGTAACGTGGTTTTGTGGTCGGGTTAGAGGTCAAAAAAACCAGAGCCGGGACCCGGTCCCGGCTCTGGTGACTGTCAGTCTCTCGCAATTCATCCAGGCAAGTTCCGCTCCCCAGCGGGTTCCGGCCTTGACATCAGGCGGCGGCGTTTAATCGCGCCTCGGCTTGTTCCTCCCACGACTCGGACCGTGACTTAAACCGCAAGTGGGATGCGATCTTTTTGTGATTGCTTCGCCCACTACGCGAATGAGCAAACCTACTGTGATGACGACGACTTGTCATGGGGGTAGTCGTGCAACGCACAATGGCTAGGGGCAACGTCCCATCTTCTTTATGGGCAAAATGAATTTTCCGTCGATCTTGTAATTACCCCGTCAATCCGCTTTGACTTTTGCCTGGGCTGATGGCCCTACGGTTCAGCACTGATGCGCCTCTCACGATATTTCCTGCCAATTCTCCGCGATACGCCCAAGGAAGCGGAAATCGCATCCCACCGGCTAATGTTGCGCGCCGGGATGATCCGTCAGGAAGCGGCGGGGATTTACGCGCTCCTGCCGCTGGGCTTGCGTGTTCTGAAAAAAATCTGCCGAATCGTCCGCGAGGAACAGGACCGTGCCGGCGCCATCGAACTGTTGATGCCAACCATCCAGCCGGCGGACCTTTGGCGCGAGAGCGGGCGTTACGAGGACTACGGCAAGGAGATGCTTCGCATCCAGGACCGACATGAGCGCGATATGCTCTACGGTCCTACCAATGAGGAAATGATCACCGAAATCTTTCGCGCCTATGTGCGCTCATACCGGGATCTGCCACTCAACCTATACCATTTGCAATGGAAATTTCGTGATGAGGTGCGGCCGCGATTCGGTCTGATGCGTGGGCGCGAGTTTTTGATGAAGGATGCCTATTCCTTCGATAGTGACCACGCCGGGGCAACGCACTCCTACAACAAAATGTTCGTTGCCTACCTGCGAACGTTTGCGCGCATGGGCTTGAAATCAATTCCCATGGTTGCCGAGAGCGGCCCGATCGGCGGAAGCCTGTCGCACGAGTTCATTATTCTGGCTGAAACCGGCGAGAGTGAGGTCCATTGCCATCGCGACTATCTCGGTTTTCCGGTGCCTGACGCCGATGTCGATTTCAACGACGTTTCCACGTTGCAACGCATCGTCGACAAATGGACGTCGCTCTACGCGGCGACATCGGAAAAACACGATGCCGCAAGCTTCGATGCGCTGCCGCCGAACCTGCGGGTGTCGGCGCGCGGTATCGAGGTGGGGCACATTTTCTATTTTGGGACGAAATATTCCGAGCCGATGAAAGCCGTCGTCACCGCCCCGGATGGGAGCGAACGCGTGGTTCACATGGGATCTTACGGGATCGGTCCAACCCGGCTCGTGGGCGCAATCATCGAGGCATTCCATGACGACGCCGGCATCAAATGGCCTGAGGCGGTC
>JBGPOB010000333.1:0-4118 GCA_041487815.1 Xanthobacteraceae bacterium
AGTATCACCCAAATCGCGGGAAGATTGTATTCGACCGCAGTCGCCACGCCTTGCGAGACGAGGTTGAACGCTCCGTCGCCGGTGAGAACAATGGCCGGCCGCGTCGGATCGCCGGCCATGCCGCCGATGACGCCTGAGGCCGCCCACCCCATTTCGGCCATGCCCGGGCTGATCTGCCAGGCACCGGGATGACGCACAAACATGTACGCTTCGGCATATTGCGTGACGTCACCGATATCGATGTACGCAATTCCCCGGTCGCCAAGCGCTTCGCCCACTTCGTAGACAAGACGCGCAGGATGCACCGGCGCGGTCGCGGCTTGTTGCAGCGGTTTGATTTCGTTCAGCCAGACATCGCGATAGCCGCGCGCGCGCTTTACCCAATCTTGGTGCTTGCCGGTCGATCGTTGGCTTGCCGCGGTCAGATCCTCAAGAAACAATCTGGCATCACTGACAATCCCGAGTGCGACCGGGAAATTGCGTCCAATCTCGGTCCCATCGATATCGACTTGCACAATCTTGGTTTTGCTAACGTCGTAGATCGACCCCTTGCGCCAGTTGGCCGTATGATTGTCCGAAAATCTCGCGCCGATTCCGACCACGAGATCGGCTTCGCGCGCGGCCTCTGCCGCGCTGGCCCAGCCTGAACGGCCGAGCGTGCCGAGCGACAACGGATGATCCTCGGAAATGTATCCTTTCGCCGGAAGCGTCGTGGCGACGGGCACCTGCAATTTTTCGACCGCCGCGCGTAAAGCTTCCGAACCGCCAGCCCGGATCGCGCCGCCGCCGACGAGGATCAGCGGCCGCTGCGCCTGCGCGATCATATCGGCCGCTCGCTGTACACTCGCCGCGTCCGCCCGCGGACGGCTGTCGAATGCGCTACGGCTACCCGGCGCCTCGATCTCGCCTTCCACCTCAGCAAGCTGAATGTCGTAGGGCAGTTGAACAAAGACCGGCCCCGGGCGCCCCGAGGTCGCAACCCTATAAGCAGTGTTCAGGATGTCGATCACACTATCAGGCCGAATGGCCAGCCAGGTACCCTTGACCACCGGATTGAAGACGCTCGTTGCGTCTTCGAAGCCGTGATAATAAATCTCCTGCATGCCGGCCTTGCCCATGAAATGGGTGGTTCCGGAACCGGCGATCATGAGTACTGGCGCGGAGTCGTGCATCGCGCTCGCTGCGGCGCCGACAGCATTGAGCAGTCCAGGGCCTTTATTCAGCAGAACGGGCGCCATCTTTCCGGTGACGCGATAATACATGTCCGCCATGTGGACGGCATGTGACTCGTGCTTAGCCTGGATACCTTCGAGTTCGGTGTGGGGGGTCAACGCATCCATAAACGGCCAGATCGAGCCGCCCGCAAAGCCAAAATATTTCTCGAACCCGGCCACGCCGAACCACTGGGCGATCGCGTCAACAACTCGCATTGTCCGTATGTCCTGGCAATCGGCGCATGCTATCTGCGCGAAAAACTGTCACGGCAGCAACCTTGCAACAATTTTCGTTGCTGTCAACGACTTGAAATATCGCGACTGCGATGCGATGCGAATTCGATACGTCGCAGGTACTCAATTCTGCAGCGACGAACGCCCTCGCAATCCGCCATACCCACCCCGCCAATCGACGGCGGCGCCACGCTCGCCCACGCATGACAACGTTCGTGGGAGCCCGCGCAACGCGTTAAATAATCCCCGCCGCCTTGAGGGCGCCGAGCTTGCCTTCGGTGAGACCCAGCTCGCCAATAAAGATATCGCGGTTGTGCTCGCCGCTCCTGGGTGCCGAACTTCGGATCGCCGCAGGCGATCGCGACAGCCGATACGGCGGCCCCGGAAATGCAAATTCCTGCCGGTATTCGCGATTGAACTTTCGCCGAATGAAATTGTTCGCGCGTAATTGTTCGTTCTCAAACAGATCAGCAATCGTATTGACAGGCGCGATAGCGATCTGGCGCGCTTGCCCTTCGTCGTAGAGCTGTTGCTTGCCGCGTGTCGCGCAGAACTCGCCAAAAATTGCCCCGAAGCGATCGATTCCTTCCTCGCTCTGGCGATATTTGAAATCCTGCCATTTTTCGGCAAGCAGGTCATTGCTGCCAGGCACCCCTGACTCCGCGATCCATCGCGTCAAAGCGACGAAGCCCTTCGCAGTTCCGAGACGCCCGGCGACCATACTGATGTAACCGTCCCTGCACGGGTAGACGCCGGTCCCCGCTTCACGGGCCCGCTCGCCGGTGCGCTGGCGGACGCTATTGTTGATGTACCACTCGGGAATTGCGTCCTCCAATGCAAATGCAACGCATTCCTGTCCCGAAACATCCAACCATTGTCCGCACTGGGTTGTCTCGCGCTCAAGCAAGGCGGATAGAGCACTGACCGTGCCGAAAATCGCCGAAGCGTAAAATCCCTGTTCGCCGGGTATAGCAACCGGGCCCGTATCCACGTAGCCACCCAGCGACAGCAAGCCGCCGGACGCCAGCAATGTGAGATCGGTAGCTTGATACGAAGAGCGCGGTCCTGACTGTCCGTAGGGCGTGATCGACACCAAGATCATGCGCGAATTCCACTCGTGCATGGCGTCATAGCCCGCGCCCCAACTTGCCAGCGTGCCCGGCTTGAAACTTTCCAGCACCACATCGCTGCGCGATACCAGATCGCGGAAAAGCGCGAGACCTTCCGGGCGGGCAAGATTGAGGGAAATGGATTTCTTACTGGCATTCAGAAACAAATATGCAGCACTGACCGTTTCCGCGTTGGCGGCCTGAAACTGCGGGCTCGCCTGCCGCAGCGGATCGCCCGTCGGCGGCTCGACGCGAATTACGTCGGCTCCGAGATCGGCCAATAGCCTGCCGGAATAGGCGGCGAAATTGGTCGTAAGATCAAGAATTCGAATTCCGACGAGAGGACCGCGCGCGATTGGCGTCGTCATTCCTACGTTCCTCCAACTCGTCCCCTTTCAAGAGGAACGTGTCCCATCGATTGACCAGCCTGTTGAGCCGCGCGTACCGCTCGAGAGTGCGGGAGCTGTTGGCACCGGCCACGCCATTGAGGAGTGCGTGCGCGATCGCCATCGGCGCGACCAGCGAATTCTGCGACCCCGACCCGGTATAATGGGCGGAGATGTTGAGGTACGCCAATTGCCCGACCGCAGAGATCGGCGTGTCCGTGACGGCGATCACCTTGGCGCCGGCTTCTTTCGCTACCAGCGCCAAGCGATGCGTTGCGACTGCGTAGGGTGCTGCAGTGAAGACGATCACGCAATCGTTCGATTGCATGTCGAGCGTCTGCGAGGGCACCATGCCGTCGTTCCAGCCCCACAATATGGTGTTGCCGTGGATCCGGTCGAGGGCGAGCGTCAAGTAGCACGCAACACCATACGACGCGAACGCCCCGGCGACATAGATGCGGCGCGACGCACCGATAATGGCGCACGCGCGCGACAACGTATCGACGTCGAGCGAGGAAATAGTGCGGGAAAGGTTCTGCAGATCCTGGCTCAACGAAGTGCCGAAGATCGTGCCGTCGAGATGGGATAAGATGGAATTACTGTCGACGAGCTCGCTCGCCGCCGACAATTGCCCGCGCACCAATTGGCGTGCCCGCTCCTGCAGGTCAGGAAATCCCTTCAGGCCAAGTCGGTAGGTAAAGCGAACGATGGTCGAAGGATTGATGCCGAGCTCGGACGCCATCTGATCGACGGTGGCAAACGCGACCGACTGGGGATTGTCGACAATATACTCGGCAATGCGCTTCTGCGAGTGGGTTAGCTGGTCATACTGACGACGCAGATCGTCGATCACACCGTCCGTCTTCGACGTCTGCCTGGTGCTCGCCTTCGCTCCGCGCTTCTGTCTAGTCGACAAGCTTGTACACTCCGCGGTTCGGGCGCTCCGTCACGTGCGGTAACACGTCGTTGGCAAGCCGGATTAGCAAGTCCTCGACGTCTTGCCCAGCCTTCGGAAACGGCCACATGACCGCTTCCTGCACGCCGATGGCTTCAAGCGACTTGAGCCGTTTGACGACCTGATCGGCGGTGCCTACGAGCGACATGCTATCAAATACGCCGCGGGGAATCAGACGGCGCAATTCGGCCATGACTTCGGGTGACCATTCGTGCGGCGC